>JBAYUF010000005.1 GCA_041675205.1 Patescibacteria group bacterium
CACGCGGTGCCGGCTCTGGAGTTGAATTGATGGCCATTGAGGGCGGGTACGCTCATTTGAAGTTGCCGTCAGGCGAAACCAGAATGGTTCGGCAGGAATGTGCCGCCACTATTGGCAGCGTTGGCAACCCAGACTACCGCCTCATTCGATGGGGTAAAGCTGGTCGTATGCGATATCGTGGTATTCGACCAACCGTTCGCGGTAAGGCTATGAACCCAGTAGACCACCCACATGGTGGTGGTGAAGGTCATAACCCAATTGGTATGAAGCACCCGAAGACGCCGACCGGTAAACCGGCCATTGGGGTGCGGACTCGAAAGAGCAAGAAGTCTTCACGATTGATTATGACCCGTCGCAATTCACGCGGTCGACGTCGTTAACTAGTTGTAATTTTATGTCACGAAGTCTCAAAAAAGGTCCCTACGTAGATGCTAAGTTGCTCAAAAAAGTGAGCGCCTTAAAAGCGAATGACAAAACAGTAATTAAGACGTGGGCGCGCGCCTGTACTATCACCCCAGAAATGGTTGGCTTTACCATTGGGGTCCATAACGGTAAGCAGCACATCCCGGTTCGTATTGTTGAGAACATGGTTGGTCATAAACTTGGCGAATTTTCACCAACGCGTAAATTCTTGCGTCATGGTGGAAAGATTGCAAAGGATATTGAGCAGAAACCGGCCGCTGCCGCACCTAAGACTAAATAGAATTCTATGGACGTAACCGCTTCAATTCGAAATTTACGCATCGCGCCAAAAAAGGTGCGGCTTATTGCCGACCTGGTGCGAGGTCGTAAGGCATCAGTGGCAGTCACTGAGCTTCGTTTTCGTGCGAAGCGCGCGGCGCAGCCAATGCGAAAACTTATTGAGTCGGCTGTGGCGAATGCCGAGCATAATTTTAAGTTGAAAGGTGATGACTTGGTTATTACGCGAGTTATTGTGGATGAGGCTGTAAAAATGAAACGTTTTTTCCCACGAGCATTTGGTCGGGCCACACCGATTCGAAAGCGGGGGAGTAACGTTACCTTAACCGTAAGCGACTCGGTGAAGGCTGCGCCAGTCGTTGCCAAGAAGCCGCACGTAGCGTCTAAATAATATGGGTCAAAAAGTAAATCCAATTGGTTTCCGTCTCGGTGGTATTTATACCTCAACGTCGCGCTGGTTTGCTGACCGACAGCAGTATCGTGATCGGCTTCGCCAAGATGTTGAGATGCGCCGATACTTAAAAGTACGACTGAAGGATGCCAGCATTTCAAAAGTTGAAGTTGAACGTTCGCAGAATGCTATTACCTTGACCTTGCATACAGCAAAGCCAGGGGTGGTCATTGGTCGCGGCGGTCAGGGTATTGAAGAATTGCAACGCGATTTGAAGCAACGATTCATCAAAGACACCAAAGGCACCTTGCAGTTGAATGTGCAAGAGATTGATCGTCCAAACCTTTCAGCGGCTCTGGCCGTTCAGGCCATCGCCGCTGATATTGAGAAACGAATTCCTTTCCGTCGAGCCATGCGACAGACCTTGATGCGGATAACAAAAGCTGGCGCCGCTGGAGCAAAAATTCAGGTTGGTGGTCGATTGAACGGGTCCGAAATTGCCAGAACTGAGAAGGTTGTTTTCGGCACACTTCCTTTACACACACTGCGCGCACACATTGATTACTCGCGAGGTGTGGCAAACACCACCTACGGCGTCATCGGCATTAAAGTGTGGGTGTATCGTGGCCCTGGTGACCAGTCGGCTGCTGCACCTGCTCGTCGAGCGCCGAGACGAGATCGTCCAACCGCTAACGCCTAACTATGTTGCTTCCAAAGAAGGTAAAACACCGAAAGCACCATAAGGGTCGCAGTCGAAATAAGCTTACCGCTACCACGAAGACCGCGGTTAGTTTCGGCAGTGTCGGGCTCAAAGCCATCACTGGTGGCTGGTTGACCTCTCGACAAATCGAGGCATCACGTCGAGTTATTAGTCGGCACTTGAAGCGAGGCGGTAAAATGTGGATTCGCATTTTTCCAGACAAGCCAATTACCTTCCATGGAAACGAGAACACTATGGGTAGTGGTAAGGGTGCGGTTGATCACTACGTGGCGGTCATTCGACCAGGCACCGTACTCTTTGAGGTGGATGGTGTTGCCGCGGCAGCAGCCAGTGAAGCGCTAGAGAGTGCGTCCCACAAGCTTCCCGTGAAAACGAAAGTCGTTACCCGATAACTATATGAGTATGGAAGTCAAAGATTTGCGAGCAAAATCAGATGCCGAACTTACGGTTGTGCTGGATGAACTGCGCCGGTCATTGCACGAGCTGGCCTTTAAAGCGGCATCGAAGCAATTGAAAAACGTGCACACCATTAGCGGCGTGAAGCGAGATATCGCTCGTGTCCTCACGGTGCTTCGCGAACGAGCACAGGTTAGCGTTTAATATGTCTACTATGAATACAATCCCTACAGAAAAGAAACGCATGATGCGCACCCTGAGTGGTGTGGCCGTTCATGATGCCAAGGATAAGACCGTCAGCGTACGGGTGACGAGAACGCGTATTAATACCAAATACGGCAAACGCTACACGGTCAGTCGTTTGTACCCAGTGCATGATGAAGTCAATCAATCCAAAGCGGGTGATGCAATATCGTTTATCGAGTGCCGACCACTTTCTAAACGGAAGCGATGGCGAATTGCTGCCTCGGCTACTCGTAAGGCATAGACTCCTATGATTCAGCAAAGAACAATGCTTATTCCGGCCGACAACAGCGGCGCCAAAAAGGTGCAGTGCATTAAGGTGCTCGGCGGCTACAAGAAACGCTACGCCCGATTGGGTGACGTTATTACCGCAGCAGTCAAAGAGGCGCAGCCACACAGCGCAGTAAAGAAGGGCGACGTCGTGCACGCGGTCATCGTTCGGACCCACAAAGAAACACGTCGACCAGATGGTTCCTACATTCGTTTTGACGATAATGCGGTCGTGCTTATCGACAGAAAATCGAAAGACCCAAAGGGGACACGTATTTTTGGACCAGTCGCTCGTGAGCTCCGTGGCAAGGGGTACATGAAGATTGTGTCTTTGGCGCCCGAGGTGCTTTAACCATATGGCTATGAAGATTCACAAAGGAGACACCGTCCGCGTTATCGCGGGTAAAGATAAAGGACGTGAAGGTAAGGTGCTTGAAGCCATGCCGAAAGTTAGCCGTGCAGTCGTTGAATCGGTTAACATTCGTAAGAAGCATGTTCGTCCACGAAAAGCTGGCGAGAAGGGGCAAATTATCGAGTCGCCAATTTCAATTAATGCTTCAAATCTTGTGCTCATCTGTCCGAACTGCAAAAAGCCAGTGCGAGTGGCCTCAAAGGTGCTTGCTGACGGCAAGAAGCAACGATGGTGCAGAAAGTGTAATACCGCAATAGCGGCCTAGGTATGTCTACAACAAAGTCAAAAAACGAAATGCCCGCCGCCATCACGAAGGCTCTAACCGCCCAGTTTGGCTATACCAACATTCACCAAGTACCGCGGGTGATGAAGATTGTGGTGCACATTGGTGTGGGGCAAGGTCACTCAGACGCAAAAATTCTGGAGACCGCGGAGCAGACCCTTCGCCGCATTACCGGTCAGCAACCAGTAAAAAGTAAAGCCAAGAAATCAATTTCTAACTTTAAGATTCGCGAAGGAATGGTTATTGGTCTTAAGGTAACCTTGCGCGGGGAGCGGATGCGTGATTTCCTAAAGAAACTTGTTACGGTTGCATTGCCTCGTGTTCGAGACTTCCGAGGATTGCCAAAGCGAATCGTCGACAAGACAGGGAACGCCACTATTGGCTTTAAAGAGCACCTCGTTTTCCCAGAGATTCACCCCGACGAAGTCGAGCGAATTCACGGGTTGGAGGTGACGATTGATACAACTGCCAATACTCGTGAAGAAGGCGTGGCACTCCTCACGGCACTTGGTTTCCCATTTCAGACTGAATAATATGGCAACAAAAGCACAGGTAAACAAGTCAAAGCAATCACTCATAAAGCCGAAGTTTAGCTCGCGCGTTGTGCGGCGTTGTTGGCGGTGTGGGCGAAAGCGTGCCTATATGCGTCGGTTCGATATCTGCCGCATTTGTTTCCGTGAACTTGCGCTGAAAGGCGAAATGCCGGGCGTGATAAAAGCCAGTTGGTAATTTCAATTCTATGACAGATCCAATCGCAGACATGCTTACCAGAATCCGTAACGGATTCATGGTTCACAAAACAGAAGTCATCGTACCGTTCTCGGTATTGAAGGCAGCGCTGGCTAAAATTCTTTTAGCTGAAGGCTATCTCATCTCCGTAGAAAAAGTTGGTAAGGATGCTATTCCACCATCCCCTCGACTTAGTAAGCGGGCGAATCGTCGCGGTCGTTCAGACATTCTTCGACTGGTCTTGAAGTACGACGCTGTTGGACGACCGGCGCTTACCGGTATTGACCGGGTCAGCAAACCATCACGACGGGTGTACGTACAAAAGGGTGAGGTCCCAATGGTTCGTTCTGGCCTTGGTGTAGCTATTGTTTCAACACCAAGTGGTCTCATGACCTCACGTCAGGCACGTACGGCCGGCATCGGCGGAGAACTTATCTGTCGCATCTACTAATATGTCACGTATAGGAAAGCAACCAATCGTAATACCGAACGGCGTTACCGTCACTGTCGACGGCTCGCAGGTTATGGTGAAGGGTCCAAAAGGCTCTCTGTCGTTAAGTACGCATCCATTGGTACATCTGGTGGTTGAAGGGTCTGAGATTTCGGTAACCATCGCAGACAGTGAAGATCGACAGCAGCGTTCTCTCTGGGGCTTAACGCGAACCCTTGTAAACAACATGGTTCTTGGTGTTACCACGGGCTTTAGTAAAAAGCTTGAACTGGTTGGTGTTGGGTATAAGGTTGCGGTTGCTGGACGAAAAGTAAACATGAGTCTTGGTTTTTCTCACCCCGTTGAAATTGATTTGCCGGAAGGTATTACCGCCGAGGCAGAGAAGACAACGCTGACATTGTCCGGAATGGACAAGCAGATGGTTGGAGAGATTGCGGCACAGATTAGACGTCTGCGCAAACCTGAACCGTATAAAGGGAAAGGAATTCGCTACGCTGGCGAAGTTGTCCGTCGCAAAGCTGGAAAGGCTGCTAAGGCATCAACATAAACCATATGCCAAAATTAAAGACATTCAATCTTAAGAGAGAGGCCCTGCGGTTCCGCCGAACACATCGGGTGCGCAGTCGTTTTTCCGGTACGTCTGCCCAACCACGACTCGCTGTATTCCGGAGCCTGAAGCACATTAGCGCGCAAGTCATTGATGACGCACTTGGACGAACGCTTGCTATGGCATCTGACAAGGATGTGGACCAAGCGCTCAAAGGCAAAGAGCGTGCCGCCGCTGTTGGTGCGCTTGTGGCGACGCGAGCAAAAGAGAAGGGTGTGACGGCAATTGTTTTTGATCGTCGACGATATCGCTATCATGGTCGTGTACAGGCACTGGCCGAAGCGGCTCGTGCTGGCGGGCTTACGTTTTAAAAGGAACTGGTATGACTGAAGAAGCAGAAAAAGATATTCCAAAGGACGACGTTGCGGCGCCAGTCGTGGCCCCCGTGGTAGTTTCCGCAGCCAGCGACGTTCGAGCACCAGCTCGCGGCGGCGCTCGACGCGGTGGTGGCCGTGATGCCGCCGGTGGGAATCGCCGACCTCGTCGAGATACAGGGGACCGCGATCAGGAGTTTGATCAAAAGATTATCGATTTGGCTCGGGTAACCCGTGTCATGGCTGGTGGAAAACGAATGCGTTTCCGAGCCTGCGTGGCCATCGGTGACCACAAGGGTCGGGTTGGCGTTGGTCTTGGTAAAGGTGCGGATGTTAGTTTGGCTATAGCCAAAGCTGCGGCGAATGCAAAAAAGGATTTGATAGAGATTCCTTTGTATGAAGATACCTTGCCACACGAGATATACATTAAGTATGGCGCAGCAAAAATACTCCTCAAACCAGCACCACGTGGTACTGGGATTATTGCTGGGGGCGCTGTGCGAAGTGTCCTTGAGTTAGGTGGCGTGCCGAACGTGGCCGCAAAGATGCTTGGTTCGCGAAGCAAACTTAATAACGCTCGTGCTACGATTTTAGCGTTGCGGCAGTTAAAGGTTCGACCACCCGCAAAGAAGAAAGCGATTTAAAATATGTCTATAACACTACACAGTTTAACGGGTCAGCCTCGCCGTTCACGGCGCCGAATTGGTCGTGGAAATGCCTCGGGTCGAGGAACAACTGCGGGCAAAGGTACCAAAGGGCAGCGGGCGCGAACGGGCGGTAGCCGCGGTATTGCTCGACGGGCGATGCAGCAGTACTTCCGTCGCATTCCGAAGCGGGGTGGTTTCACGGTTGATCGTCAGGCCGTGGCTATCGTAAAGCTTGGCGACATGAACACCGCCTTTGCAACTGGTGCAACGGTGACGCCTGCCGTACTCGTGAAAAAAGGTATGGCGCCGAGTGGAGCAATCATTAAGATATTGAATACCGGGGTCATTACCCGTGCGGTCACCGTTAAGGGGTGTCGCGTGTCGGCTACCGCTGCCGCAGCTATAACGGCTGCCGGTGGTACGGTTGTCGCTAAAAAATAAGCCGATGGGTGTAATGAACGTGCTTCGGCAAATTTGGCAGGCGAAAGATTTGCGCCGCAGTCTTATGATTGTGGTGGGAATGCTAGCTATTTTCCGCGTTCTTGCACACATTCCTTTGCCTGGTGTCGATCAAGAGAATTTGCGGGCGCTTTTTGCCGGCAACCAGCTCCTGGGGTTTGTGAACATTTTTTCTGGTGGTGGTCTTGAGAATTTTTCTATCGTTGCTTTGGGTGTTGCGCCGTATATTACCGCCTCCATCATTTTCCAGCTTTTGGCTATGGCGGTGCCGAGTCTTGAAGAGCTTTCCAAAGAGGGTGACTATGGTCGGCAAAAGATTAACCAGTACACACGCTACGCTACGGTTCCATTGGCCGCACTGCAAGGCATTGGTATTATCACCCTACTCCGTCAATCGCCAGCCTTGGGTGTACCGGTGTTGCCGGCTATCATGACCCCATTTGTGTATGGGTCGCTCATCATCACCATGATTGGTGGTTCGATGTTACTCATGTGGATTGGGGAACTCATAACTGAGCGAAAAATAGGTAATGGTATTTCGCTTCTTATCTTTGCTGGTATTGTTTCACAGTTACCATCGACCGTTATCAATACCTGGCAATTGTTACGGAGCCCAGGCGGCGGCATTGATACGGCACAATTAATGCAAATTGGCGTCTTCTTAGCCATTGCCGTAATAACTATTTATGGGGTGGTGTATGTAACGGAAGCGCAGCGGAATGTTCCGGTGTCGTACGCCAAGCGCGTTCGCGGGAGTAGAATGTTTGGCGGCGTTGATACGCATTTACCACTGCGGGTTAACCAAGCTGGCGTTATCCCAATTATTTTTGCCATTTCAATTTTACTATTTCCACCATTAGCCGCCCAGTTTTTTGCTGGTGCCACCACGCCATGGCTCGCAAATATGGCTAATGGCATCACGCGCCTTTTCCAGAATCAAACGTTTTACGCCGCTAGTTATTTTGTGCTTGTTTTCATTTTCACCTACTTCTATACCGCAGTCATTTTTCAGCCAATACAAATTGCGGAGAATCTTCAGAAGCAGGGCGGTTTTATCCCTGGTATTCGTCCCGGACGACCGACGGCTGAGTATCTTGGGTACGTTATAAATAGAATTATTTTTGCGGGAGCTCTCTTCCTTGGAACCATCGCCGTTTTGCCACTGGTGATGCAGCAGACCACCGGTATTACAACGCTCGCGATTGGCGGAACGTCGCTCCTCATCGTTGTTTCGGTGGTGATTGAAACAGTGCAGCAAATCAAAGCGCAGCTTGTCATGCGCGATTACGAAAGCTTTTAGATTGCACGCGCTCTGGTTTACTGCGGAAGTTGCTTGCCTGCGTCGTGCTATACTGCACTGATATGATGACGTCCGGTAGACACCGCTATGTATTATTAGGGCCACAGGGTTCCGGCAAGGGGACGCAGGGTGCGTTGCTCTCTCAAGAAATTGGCGTAGAGCATATTTCAACTGGTATTCTTTTTCGTTCTGCTATTGCTGACCGAACTGCGTTAGGCGTAGAAATTGCGGAAACAATGGCGCGTGGCGATTTGATTTCAGACGAGACGGTCAACAGACTCATCGCCGGCGCTTTTGCGAAGCAGTCGAGTGCTCCGTCGTATATTTTAGATGGGTATCCACGGACGCTTCCGCAATTGGCATATCTTGAGAAGCTAGCCGCACCGCGATTGGCACTGCTGTTTACGCTTACCGATGAAGAAGCGGTGAACCGTTTGGCGGGTCGGTTAGTTTGCACGCAGTGCGAAGCGATTTATCATATTAGTCGTCGGCCGCCGAAGAGTAATGGCGTGTGCGATCAATGTGGAGGGGTAATTGCCGCCAGAAGTGACGATACGCCTGAAGCTATTCGACGGCGCTTGAAGCAGTACCACGACGAAACAGAGCCGTTACTTACTGAGTACGAACGAGCCGGTAAACTCATACGCATTGATGGGCGACCTGACGCAGACACCGTCTACGTTGAGGTTCGACGTGTGCTTGGCCTTTTACAATAGTGTGGCGCGCTACACCTCAGCGGAAATTACAATCATTCGTGAGTGCGGCCGCTTGCTTGCACAAATTTTACATGAGGTAATAGCGCAGGTGCGGCCAGGTGTTCAGACTGCGGCGCTTGATGCGTTAGCTCGGGAACGTATGCAAGCAGTCGGTGGGGTGCCATCGTTTCTTGGGTATACTGCTGGTGGTTCTGTTCCATTTCCTTCAACGCTCTGTGTGTCTATAAATGGTGAGGTTGTTCATGGCCCTGCGTTACCATCACGAGAACTGCATGACGGCGACATCGTTGGTCTTGATATTGGTATGCGCTACCCAGCCAAGGGGGGATTCTGTACGGATATGGCAATGACCGTTCCCGTTGGACGCGTGAGTGAAGCAGACAGACGATTACTGGAAGTAACGCGTGAGGCATTGCAGCTTGGCGTGGCGGCTGCTTTACCGGGCGCTACTGTTGGCGATATTAGTCGCGCCATTGAGAAGCGGGTGAAAGCAGCTGGGTATGGAATCGTTCGCGAGCTTGTTGGTCATGGCGTTGGTCGTCAGGTCCATGAAGCCCCCGAGGTGCCGAATTTTTTTGTGCGCGGACCAATTGCGGCGACGGTATTGCAACCCGGCCTGGTTATTGCCATTGAACCAATGGTGAATGCTGGCAGTGCTGCTATTCGGACGCTGAAAGACAATTGGACCATCGCAACGCGTGACGGTTCTCGGGCGGCGCATTTCGAGCAAACTATCGTGATTGCTGAGCATGGTCCGGCTGAAATTTTGACCCCTTTCCTGTGACCGTCATTGCTATTGATTTTGGTGAGCGCTGGCTGGGGGTAGCCGTTGGTAGAGATGAGCCTAAAGTTTCAATGCCACTTTTTACCATTGACAGAAACAGTGAGCCTGATGCAGTTGCTCGGTTGCGAGCTGCAGCAGTGAACGAAGGTGCTGATGCAATTGTCATTGGTGCTCCAAACCCATTGCGTGCAGAACCCGGTGTTGCTGCCTCAGCCATAACACAAGCGGTTAGCGTTTTTGCTGCCTCGCTACGTGAGGCAATGCCCTACACTATCGAATTTATGGACGAGCGGTTTACCTCGAACGCGGCTGCAGTGCTTCGTCGAGATTTCCCAACCGCTGATGAGCATGCTTTGGCGGCTATGCTCATCGCTGATAATTATTTGGGTCACCGCGCATGAGCGCGTACTTGCGAACCCGTGCCGTCGTTCTGCGGCATGAGCAACCCAGAAACGCTGATGTTCGAATTCTGTTTCTGTCCGCCGCGCACGGTAAGGTAGATGCGGTTGCCCGTGGATTGCACTTACAAAAAAGTAAGCTGGCGGCGTCGCTGCAACCGTTTACGGTTATCGAAGCGTCATTTGTGCAAGGCCGGCAGCGGCGAATAGTAACTGGTTCGATCCCGGAACGACTGCAGGTGATTATTCGACAAGATCCAGCTCGGGCATTTTCGGCCGGACTCATCGTTCGTTTAGCGGATTTGATGTTGCCGATAGAGCAACCTGATGCTGCTACTTTTGAGCTAACGGTCGATGCGCTCGAGGCGCTTGATCGTCCCAAGGTCTCACCACAAGGTTTAAATATCCTGCCCTATGCCTATGCCTGGAAATTATTCAGTCGGGTAGGGTATTTACCTGATCTTGCTACTTGTCGGGTGTGTGGCCAAGCATTCGCTACGCAATCGTTGTTCCTTGATGCTCGTGGTGGCGGCGTTATACACCAGACGTGCGCAGCCAATGGGTTTATCGCTATGCCGATAAACGCCAGTATTATTCGGGCGCTTCTGCTACTCACGCAAGCGCCATTAGCTGAAGCCGTTCGAGCGCGTATGAGTACATCATTGCAAGACGCGATTATGCTGGTAACGAGAAGTCTCATGGAAGAGCGGTATGACGTGCCTATGCATGGCTCATTTTGGACTACGCTTTCGTTTGTCCGCCAGCCTGTCCACGAGACCTAATTTCTTGTATACTCAGGTCTATGCTGAGAACACATACTGTTGCCGAACTTATTACTTTGCCAGCTGGAACAACCGTAACGGTGGCTGGTTGGGTACATCGTCGACGCGATCATGGCCCCATTCTTTTCGTAGACCTACGCAATCGAACGGATGTTGTTCAAGTCGTTGTTCGGTTGAAAGATTTTAGTGCTGAAGTACAAGAACAAATTAAGGACGGGCTCCGATCAGAATCAGTTGTGGCAATCACTGGTACCGTCACCGCTCGTCGACCAGGAACGGAAAATGCTGAGCTCTTAACGGGTAACATTGAACTTGTCGCAACCACAGTGACGGTCCTCAATCGTTCCGAGACGCCACCATTTGTCATTGACGACCCGGCGCTCGTTGCAGGTGAAGAAGTGCGCTTAACCTATCGGTATCTTGATTTACGTCGTCAGAAGCCGCTTAGCAATATGCTACTTCGCAACAGTGTTATTCAAGCCATGCGACAGTATCTCTTAGAGCGAGATTTTATTGAAATAGAGACACCAGTCTTAAGCAAATCAACGCCAGAAGGAGCGCGAGATTATTTGGTGCCAGACCGTCGTCGGCCGGGTCAATTTTACGCCCTACCACAGTCGCCACAGCAG
Source organism: Patescibacteria group bacterium (assembly GCA_041675205.1). NCBI lineage: Bacteria > Patescibacteria group bacterium. Next base: position 11,232 of record JBAYUF010000005.1, read on the forward strand.
TATAAGCAGCTCTTGATGGTGGCCGGTCTGGAACGCTATTTCCAAATAGTGCGTTGTTTCCGTGATGAAGATACGCGAGGCGATAGGCAGCCAGAATTCACGCAATTAGATATTGAGATGAGTTTTGTTGAGCAGGAAGACTTGTTGCAGCTCATTGAGGCGCTCTACATTCATTTGGTAAAAACGTGCACACCAGAAAAAAAGATTCAAGAAATTCCGTTTCCTCGGCTCACCTACAAAGAGGCCATGGAAAAATATGGAAACGACAAACCAGATTTGCGAAAAGATAAAGATGATCCAACTGTTTTGGCGTTCTGTTTTATTCTGGATTTTCCAATGTTTGAACGCAAAGACGATGGAACACTGGGCGCCGTGCATCACCCGTTCACGAAGCCGCGGGTGGCGAACGCCGAAGCATTGCGAGCTGCTGAGCCAACATCCATTCTGGCCGATCAGTACGACTTCGTGTTGAACGGCTATGAGATCGGTGGCGGAAGCATTCGAACGCACGACCCTGAGTTGCTCGCCGCTGTGTTTGAAGTCTTAGGGCATCCACCAGAGGATGTTGAGCGACAGTTTGGGCATCTCCTGCGGGCCTTCCGCTATGGCGTTCCGCCACACGGCGGTATTGCGCCAGGTATAGACCGATTCATAATGCTCTTGGCAAATGAACCAAACATTCGTGAAGTCATCGCGTTTCCAAAAACGGGTGATGGACGAGACCTCATGATGGATGCACCAAGTCTTGTTTCAGATGAACAGATGAAGGAACTGCATCTTTCCGTTCGGAAGTAGGGTTGTTCGTCAGCGTTTTTGATGATGTATTCGGTAACGTTAGAACGGTTTGAAGGACCGTTAGATTTGCTTTTGAAGCTCATCGAGAAAGAAGAGCTACTCGTTACCGATATCTCGCTCGCCAAAGTTACTGAGCAGTATTTAGCCTACATTGATAACACGCCGACGCTGCGGGCTGATGATCTGGCCGATTTTTTGGTAATTGCCGCACGACTACTGCTCATTAAATCTCGTGTACTTTTGCCACACCTTTTCATGGCTGATGAAGAGGCCGTGACTGATACGCTAACAGAAGAGCTAGCGCGGTATCGACTGTATGTCTCCGCCGGGACCTTGTTGTATCGACAGTATCGGGCGAACCAAGTCTGCTTTGTGCGTGAGCGCATGGCCAGAGTGACTGTGGCGAGCTTCAGCCCCGCGTCTAACGCTGGTTTAGAGTACCTGGAGCAAGCATACGTAGGGATTCTCGCCGAAATTGGTAGGTTGGTGCGTCCGAAGCCGGAGCTCATAACACGAACAATCAGTCTTCAAGAGCGGATTACCGTATTGCGTACGCTGTTTTCAAACGCAAATAGTGTAGACTTTAGACAGGCGCTGGCGAATACAAAAACAAGAACCGAAGTCATTGTTACCTTTCTGGCCCTTCTCGAATTAGTGAAGCAGCGACACGTTGTCGTTGCACAAGAAGAGGGGACTGATATTATTCGTATAACTCGCTATGACAACAGCACCACTTAAATCACAACTCGAGGCAATATTGTTCGTGGCCACTCGGCCGCTTTCAATTGATAAGTTGGCTGGTATCGTACATGCTGAAGCGGCAGCCGTTGAAACAGCGCTCGGCGAATTGGCGGCAGAGTACGACGAACGGGTGGTGCACGCTGGTGGCGTCCAGCTGCTGCGACACGCTGGTGAAGTGCAGTTGGTCACCAGCAGTGCCGTGAGTGACGTCGTAAGAGAATTTTTAAAAGCGGAAACCACTGGCGAGCTAACGAAGCCGGCCGTGGAAACCTTGTCTATCATTGCCTACCGTGGGCCAGTAACGAAAAGTGATTTAGAAAAAATAAGAGGGGTAAATTGTACGTTGATATTGCGCAACCTCATGATGCGCGGACTAGTTATCGTTGAGGAGGATAAAAAGAAAATGCTGCTCTACTACACAGTGTCGAGTGATTTCATTCGACATTTAGGTTTAACGTCAATTCAGCAACTGCCACAGTACGAAACGCTCCATCGTCCTGAGGTTGTCGATCAGCTTTTAGCTGAGCGGACCGATGAAATACGAACCACTGTCACTGAGTGATTCTCGGGTGGCGCTCGTTGTCGCGCTGGTGGTGCTTGCCGTGCTAGCGAATGCGTTGCTTTTCGTTGGCTCTTTTCCTGGTGTCCGTGTGTCTGCGGCTACAACAGCAACGTTACCAGTACAGCGAGACGTATACCGACCGACTGTGCCGGGAGCGCTACTGTCCGAGGTAACAGCCATGAACGTCTATATGAGTAGTGAAGGGTCGTCACCCTTGCCGCTCATGAAATATCATGCCGATGACCCGGTACCGTTGGCCAGTCTTACAAAGCTCATGACCGCGCTTATTGCCTTGACGTATAATCCGGCCTGGGACGAGTCGGTTACCATTCTGGCAGAAGATAGGCGACCGGGTGCGCGGCAACGCTTGCATCCTGGTGACACGGTTACTGTGGCAGATCTTTGGAAGTTATTACTCATCGCCTCAGACAATGATGCCGCTGCGGCGCTTGCACGAAGCTTGGCTGGGAGCGAGAGCGCGTTTGTTAATGCCATGAACGCTTTGGCGAACTCGTGGTCATTGTCAGCCGTTACGTTTGCTGATGCCAGTGGCCTGAGTGATGGGAATCGAGCATCAGCCCGAGACTTTGCGGTAATTGCTCGCAAGGCTTTTTCGGAAGAGCGCATCGTTACCGCAGCAAGTGTGACCGACAGCACAGTGTTTATCGGTGGTGAAGCTGAACGCATTTTTAATACCGATCAAGTACTGCAAGATAATGCAGAAACAGCCACCTACGGCTGGACGCTCACGGCGGGCAAAACAGGGCACACTGAGGAAGCTGGTTATAACATAGCGCTATTAGCTGGAAATGAAACAGGGGAAGCGGCGCTCATGGTTTTACTTGGCGGAAAAACAGCAACAGATCGTGCCGAGGACGTACTCCGTTTAGTACCCTGGGCACTTACCACGACAAAAAATTTGCCAACTGGTGAACGACACGATGAACGTCTGCTATACTAATTGCTATGAAGATGCCGATAGTTGTCGCCAATTGGAAAATGTATTTGAACGTACCTGAAAGTGTTGCCTTGGCTCAGAAACTGGTGCGGGCACCGCGTCTGCCTGTTACGGTCGTCGTTTGCCCGAGCGCTATAAGTATCTCAGCCGTGGCTGATATTCTGCGGGGTAGCGCTACCAGCCTTGGTGCGCAGTTGGTTAACACAGCGGTACGCGGTGCGCATACGGGGGGTGTATCGGCGGCAGATTATGCTTCTCTTGGTGCCACCTATGCCATTGTTGGCCATTCAGAGGTACGTCGACGAGAGGGAACTGATGTGCATGCTTTGCGTGAGCAGTGCCTAACAGCACTCGCCAATGGCTTGACGCCCATACTATGCATTGGGGAGACGCTGGAGCAGCACAATGAAGCAAGCTCGATACTGCGTGAACAATATACACAAGTAGTTGGTTCAGGACTCCCTGGTTCTTTTTTGGTTGCGTATGAGCCACTATGGGCAATCAGCGCCACGTCCGGCGCGCATCCGCTGTTAATTGAAGACGTTGCCGAGTCTAGTGCACTGCTTCGGTCGTTTATTGATGACGCGGTGCCTGTTTTGTATGGCGGCAGCGTGGACCAAACAAATGCGGCAGGGTTCATCGGCGCACATGGTTTTGATGGTGTACTCGTTGGTGCGGCGAGTACCGAGGCGGTTTCATTTCAAAATATTATTGCTCAAGTAGCTCGTTAAGTATGCTGTACGACGTTTTACCCATCCTCGTTCTCTTCGGTGCTATTGTTGGTTTTGTGATAACGGTTGGCAGACGGTGGTCGGATATACGCTTAATGAAGATTGAACATCTTCCTGAAGTTATTACAGCTACGAAGAAGCGACAGTTATTGCTTCGTGGTTTGCAACGTCGTTTACGCGAGCGAACAGGGCACCTTTGGCAGCGCACTGCGGCGCTTCGCGCTGAAACGGGGGAACGTCTTGGTGACTTCTATGAACGGCTTCTCGAATTAGATCGCCGGTATCGACATGCGAATCCTTCATCCGCCGCAGATGTCTCAACGACCGATATTGCCTCGCTTTTAGCTGTTGCAAAGAACGCCGAACAGACAGGTAACAAAGAAGAAGCGGAACGCACGTACCTCGATATCATTACGCATGACCATCGCAACACGGAAGCCTACCGAGGTCTTGGCCGTATTTACTGGAACGCCGGAAACCGCGAAGAAGCTGCGCAGTCGTTCGAATATGCGCTGCGGCTTGATCCACGTGACGCCGAAACGTATGCATTGCTCGCCGCAGTGAGCGTGGAGCTAGGTGCCTTGGCGCGAGGTTGTAGTGCCTATGAGCAAGCCGTCTCCTTTGAGCCCGATCATGTGCCGTATCGTATTGGTCTCGGTGACACGCTTGTCAGTATGGAAGACTTCCCAAGTGCCATTGCAACATTTGAAGCGGCGGTGGCGTTGGAGCCGTCAAATCCTCGTTGCCTTGACCGACTCATCGATGTTTGTATACTTGGGGGTAATAAGCGGCTTGCGACTAGCACTTTACGGCACTTAGCCACGGTTAATCCTGACAATAATAAGCTTCAGGAGTTCGAGGATCGTATAAAAGCGATGCCTCGAAAACGCCGGACGACTGAGCCGTCGAGCTAGACCAAACAAGCTGTTTTTTACGTCTTTGTAGGCCCACTTAGCTCAGTTGGTAGAGCATCTCCATGGTAAGGAGAAGGTCCGCAGTTCGAATCTGCGAGTGGGCTCCATTCGACTCGGTTTGCCTATGGCAAACCTCGCTCATGGCAAGCCATCTATATTGAGTCGAATGTCCTGAGCGACTGTAAGGAGTCGAAGGGCGAGTGATAAGTTTTAGTCTGGGTGGTTACCGAAGTAGTCAAACGGACCTGACTGTAAATCAGGTGGCCCTGTGCCTTCGAAGGTGCAAATCCTTCACCACCCACCAGCCTTCGCTCAAGCTTCGGCTGGCGTGCCAGCCATAGTTTCAACGACGGTTGGCGGCCAGACGATATAGTAAAGCGGCTGTTCGCCGTAGTTTTAACGAAGGAGAACAAATTGTCAGTTGCCATAAGTAAATATACGCCGCCTTAGCTCAGCTGGTAGAGCAACACTTTTGTAAAGTGAAGGTCCCCGGTTCGAGTCCGGGAGGCGGCTCCAATAGCGTACATTTTGATTTATCAAAATGTTTGCAACGTCAGTAGTCCCGCCAGCGGGCGGGGCTCCAGTAGTGTATAAAACAGGATTAACTACTAAAAAATGTTTCTTTTCTTTTTCAATCCGTTTTTGCTAGGGTACTTTATTTTACCCGCGTCATTGTTTGCTCTGGCGGTCGGTTTCTATAAATATCGTCAAAAGGAATTATCCGTCAATCAGAAAGCAAAAAAAACTGCCTTTGTTTCAGCAGTTCTGGTTTTTGTTGTGTACACTGCCTACACAATTTATCTGATTTCAATCTCGACTAATTCAACCGCAATTTTGGGCGTAATAGAAATACCATTCTCTGGCATTCCGCTCGCATTATTTGCTTACGCAATTGAATGGTCCCTAGCATATTTGTTTTTTTCTAAAGTTACAAAGGAATCATATACCGGAGAAAATCATTCGCGACGGATAATCATTGCGGCTGTCGTAGTTGCACTCGTCGTAATTCTAGGATCGGTGGAAAGCTATAGAACCGCTCTTGCCATGAAAGTCAGCAATAGTACAAAGGCAGGGGAGATACAAAAAGTCTACGATTCTTTTTTTGTGAAGTACGATGATAAAATTCTGAGCCAAATTGCAAGTAATGAGTACACTCCTGTTGAGGTTTTAAACGAACTTGCCCACGATGATCGCGAACGTGTTCTTCACGAGGTTGCTCGTAATCCAGCAACGCCTCTCGAAGCGCTACGCTTTATGTATGAAAATCAGGGCAGCGAAAGATTTGGTGACAGATACGTAGCGTATGATCTCGCAGTTAATCCTAGTACACCGCTCGACATATTGCTTGAACTTAGCAAGAGCGATGATGATGTGGTTCGAAGCAATAGCACATATAATCCCAATCTTCCCCTTGAAATTTTGTGTGAGCTAAGCAAAGAGCAAAAGGGCGTAGTGTCGTCGCAGGCCAAGTCAAATATCAAAGCCCGCGGGGTCGCCTGTCCTTAGTTGACAGTTACCCCATTTTCTATCACACTGTGTTGACTTACTAGTATCAAAACAATAGAACGATATGTCCCAGGATAACCTGATAAAATTGGAGTGCACGGTTTGCAAGCGTGTTAACTACCATACTTTTAAGAATAAGAAGAAGATTAAGGAGCGTCTTGAGATCAAGAAGCACTGCGAATGGTGCAAGAAGCACACGTTGCATAAGGAAACGAAGTAACTAGTCGTGGATGGCTTATGGCAAGTAGCTGTAAGTAGCATTCATTCCGGGAAAGAATTAAACTATCAGGGTGTTATGACAATCTAGCGTTGCCATTTGCCAATGGCCTTTGCTAACTACGGGGGCGTAGTGAAGTGGCATCATGCGGGTCTCCAAAACCTAAGTCGTAGGTTCGATTCCTACCGCCCCTGCCAGAAAAATCCGTCACCATTTGGTGTACGGATTTTTCTGTTATTGGAAGGCGGAGTCGAACCTGGGGAAGGGGTCGGGGAACGGGAGTTCCCCGTGGCGGAATTATTCAAACCGAGGGGTTTGAAAGAGTCGCGGAGCGACGATGGTTCTAGCGAAGCGGATTCTACCGCCCCTGCCAGTTTGAGCTAGCACAAGAAGCATCGTTTCAAGAGAGTACACGTTAGGATCAATACCCAGGCGAAAGCCTGGGTATTGGCGTATTAGGGCGAAAGAATTGAATTTGCATATATGATATTATGTCCTTATGCGCGATGATGAACAGCCGGTATGTCCCAACTGTGGTTGGCCACTCCACATAGGCCAGCATGGGCCCCATCCTGAAGATGCTCCGAGAGAACCAACTCATCCATTGCCGGAGGATTTGGCTCATCGGTTTGTGAACGGCACTATTTTTAATGATGCTGAAGTAGTAGCTGAAGGAGAACATGGTGATATCTATCGAGGCTTTATTCGGGAGGAGCCGAATATTGGTATTCAAGCGGCGAAACTTCGGATAGATTTTCAGAAATCTAGTTCTTCAAATGCTGACACTCCAAAACAGGTACGCTTTGAATACGTACAGCCGGATAAAGTTGATTCAGAAAGTGATGTATTAGTGGCAGAAATGCATATCGCTCCATGGGGTAAAAATAAATTTGTTTTACAGCACCGTTACGTTCAACCTGAGTTTCAAGGTAAACTTGGTCTTGGGACTAAACTTTTGCAGCAGGTAGAAAGTTGGTTAGCGCAAGTGGCGAGTGAAAAGAAAGAGGATGTGATTCTCGAAGTAGATACAGGCCAGAAGGGAGTGATTTCTTGGGTCGAGAAAAATGGTTTTTCTGTTGATCCTGATCAAGTCAAAGAATTGCAGGAGGTTGTGGATCATCCTGACCGATATGCGCTCGAAGACGTTCCTGATGTTGACGGATTGACTAAACCCGAATTCATTTTTAGAAATGATACCCCGGGCAGAACCGTTATTGACGCAGTTCGTTTTACTTTTAGTAAGAAGATTTCTGGTTGAACAGAGTCCGCTCGAGGTGCATTGTTTTGATCATTGAAACAAGGCCCCAAAAGCCTTACTGGTGTTGACCGATTGAGGTTCGATCTCGAGGTGGCCTGCCAAAAGAGTTCTGTCTGTGAAAGGCCTTTTTAATACAGTAATCATTGACAAGGGATGCCTTTTTCCATACAGTGCTGCTCGTCGTGGATGTAGAAGATTCGTAAGTTTCAATTCACAACTCAGGGCTTGGTCGGCTCTGACCCACAGAGAAGCCGAAGAAATTCGGCAAGGAGGAACCATGACCGCAATCCGAAGAGTAGTTGATATGCTGGGGCTCAATTGCTTGCCGTTACTCGTCTCGTTCCGCAAGGCACATGACGATCGACGGCAGGGAGGTGCTCGCAAGCCGCGTCGCATCGCGCCTCGTGTGCTCATCCGCTGCGGATGCTGCAAGCAACGCGTCGAGGTGTGTGTTGATGAGCATCCGACGGGAGATCCTCATGTTGACATGCTCGAAATCAACGGCGTCTATGGCAGCATCGACCAGTGGCGACAGGTGCTGCTGCCACTCCTCGGTGTACCGATGCCGGACGCTGAGCGTCGCGAAGCTCGTCTCGCGCTCGTTCGCCGTCGTATGGTGAACGACGGCAGGATGAGGGAGGCGGGAGACTGCAGATCGTGTGGCGATCCGGCGGAAGAGCCTGAAGGCGAAGACGTTCCCGCCGGTCTCTGTTCGGAGTGCCAGGATATGCAGAAGAAGGGCTGGCTCAGCAACACGGAGCCCTCGCGACCACTGGTGCCACGCGCATCGGATCGGAGAGAGCCTCTTACCCGAAGTGGCCCGGCGTATTCGCTTTACGATCCAGCGCGTCAGGGCTGATCGAATGTGCGTGGGGCGGGTTCGGTTGGTTGCAACAAGCTTCCGACCGACCCGCCCTTCGTCCTTTTCAAACATTTTTTTATTTGAAGTTACTGAGCTCGAGGTGCGGCGTTTCGTTCATCTAAAATAGACCCCAAAAGCCTTACTGGTGTTGACCGATTGGGGGTTCGGTCTCGAGGCGGCCTGCCAAAAGAGTTCTGCCCGAGGAGGGCGGGACTTTTTTGTTTTTATTTTATTCAGATTCAATTTCTCTGTCTGATACCAGGTCTTTCGGCGAGATATGACAGTATCAGAATCTATATAAAATCGGTTTTTTGAAAATGCTGCCAGTCTTTTTGTTGCCATGTTCCGCCCCAGTCCCATCCATATTTCTTAAAAAGCTTAACCACATGGCCGTCCGCTACTATTGCTCCTGTCGCACCGGGGTCATATGTCGCCCCTGGAGGAAAGACTGTTCCATCAATCGCGACGTAAGGGTTTGTTGCCGGGTTGATATCTATAGCAAGGCCGTATGAGTGATTAGACGGCTTATTTGTGCCGTAGATCAAGCGGTAGTTAAATGCTGAAGTGTTATTCGCAGCCATGCTGTTCTCGTCAATCCAGTTGTAGGCGACAATCGGAAGCATTTTTTCAATTGGGAAGCGTATCTCATAAAGTTGCTTGAAAATCTCCAGTACTTCTTGTTGCACCTTTTTATTTATAACTAGTTGTCCTGTATGTGTTCTTTTGTCAAAAGAAATGTAGTCGATAGTCAAAAGAGCTTGGCTATGACGAACTTCGTCGGGCATTTGTCCAGCCAAGGATTCTTCTATTGTCATTGCGCTATCAATAATTTTGCTCATGTTTGCTCTCAGCAAGGTTATAACTTGCATATAAATATTATCATAAATAGGAACTCGTGATCGGGCCGTGTCACTTTTGTCACTTTTCACTAAATCCGCAGGTGCTCGAGGTGTGTCGTTTTGATCATCGGAAAAAGGTTCCAAACGCCTTACTGGTGTTGACCGATTCGGGTTCGGTCTCGAGGTGGCCTGCCAGAAAAATCCGTCACCGTTTTGGTGGACGGATTTTTCTGTTGTTGGGTGAAAGGAATCGAACTTGAGAAGGGGGTCGTAACTGCAAGAGGAGAAGAAAAATTAGATTATGATAGAATAAGGTTATGAAAATTGCAGATATCAATAAGTATAGTTGGATAAAAAATTGGGGTGGAAACTGGAGTTTCCTGACGTGTTTTTACTTTGCCAATTACTATACAGGTGAAATGTGGAAGCAGATGGGTAAGGGTATAAAAAAAGCCGTCATCATTTCGAATAATGGATATGGTTTTTGTTATTTCGATCCTAGTGATCGAGAATTATATGGAAAATACATAGGACTAAAAATAGGTAAGAATAAAGCGGCAGCTTTGAAATTTAGTAATGAACTAAAAAATCAAGCCGACACCTTGATTGAATATACTCACAAGTTAAGGAAGATGAAGACCGTTTCCTCAGTAGAGTATTATGATTTTCTGAGAAAATTTCTAGCATATTCTGGCCCGCACATGAGCATTCGGCCTACAGTTGATTATCTGCCAGAAAAACAGGTGAGACTGGTTCTGCCAATTTTCGAAAAAACTAGATTGTACGTAGAGGATGTTTATTTTGCGACAGAAGTGTTTATGCGTCATTGGGCCGAACAATTATCTGAACGAATGCGAGTCAATCCAAAATTCATACTCTCTTGCACGCCGTCCGAAATTAAGAATTATTGGCTTCATCAAAAGCTACCACCAACAAAGATTTTAAAAGCGCGATTTGTATCAAGCGGTATTATTTTTGATCGATTAGAAAACAAGGTTTTTGTTGGCCGCACCGTGGAAAGAATTGAAAAACTTCTTCAAGGCAGGCCGGACAAAAAAGAAATTAAGGGCCAAACAGCCTACGGAGGATTGGTTAAAGGTAACGCAAGAATCATTTTTAATCCTACGGTTCATAGCGCGCGAGTTTTTCAGAAGGGCGATATATTAATTACTGGAATGACAAGGCCAGAATTTTTACCTTTGATGCGAAAAGCTGGTGCAGTTGTTACAGATGCTGGAGGTATTTTAAGTCACGCTGCAATTACAGCCCGTGAAATGAAAATACCGACCGTCATAGGCACTACTGTTGCGACCAAAATTTTCAAAGATGGTGATATGGTTGAAGTTGATGCCACCCACGGAGTAGTAAGAATACTAAAATCACAGTAGCTCGAGGTGCATCATTTTTGCCATCAAAATAAGGCCCCAAAAAGCCTCACTGGTGTTGATTGATTGGGGTTCGATCTCGAGGTGGCCTGCCGTAGAAGGAGGAGTGTCCGAATGGCTGTTCGTCTTTTCTGTTATATGAGTTGTCTAGACAGGTGTGTGTGCCTTCACTATACTACTTACTATATGGATGAATCACTTATCATACAAAAGCTGGTTTCCTTGGATGAAAAGATTAGTGGTATTGCGACTCAAGACAGCCTGATAAAACTTTCTGATGACATCACGCAGGCACTTGATGACCAGCTTGTTATTTTGCAAAGATTGGATTAAGAGAGGCTTTTCACTATGGAACGAATAAAGAGAATTGAAGCGGATGTTGAAGAATTAAAATTACAACTGAAAGTGGCTTAAGAGCTTCGACTTCATCTACCGCCCTTGCCAAAAGAGTTCTGCCCGTCGGGGCGGGACTCTTTTTACGTGAGAGAATATTGAAAAAGAGGGTATTTTTTATTGTAGAAAGATAGTACAGCGAGAATCAGAGGTATGGTAAACTGATTTTGCTGACTAAATGACTCTATGAGAACTAGAAAAGAATTAGAGAGGTATGTTACTTCAGTCGGAAAGGATATTAAGGATTGTAGAATAGCTGTCGGTTCACTCATTTTTGACAAGGAAAATAAAGTCATACTACTTGAACGTGGAGATAGTTCACGCGATAGTGCTGGTAAGTTTGAAGGTGTAGGCGGGGGTGTTGACGCCGCCGAAGAAAATTTGCACGAAGCGCTACAACGAGAGATACATGAGGAAATCGGTGAAGTTCAGGTTGATATAAAAGAGTTACTCACCGTAATGATTCTACCAGGCTCGACGGGCGGTACGTGGGTTGTTCCAATTTATTTATGTAGATTAAAAAGCGGGGAGCCAATAGTTATGGAGCCTGATAAGATAGTTAAAATACATCATTTCAAGCTGGGGGACATACCCTACAATAAGCTGAGCGCGTATCAGAAAAGTACGATGGATGCTTATCGTGAGAAGTACGGCCAAGAAGTATTTGACGTTCTTTCGAGTTGACTTGCAGAAGGGATTATCTGTTTGGACTCACTACGTAAGCGAAATATGAAGTTTGATAATTTTGAAATTTACGAAAGAATTTATAGTAGCCATTGGTTTCTGACTTCCTACAATGGAATCGGATTTATTTTTGATTTCCCAAAAATCGGCGGTGGCAATTTTCTAAAGAAAGTCATTTATGTGATGGAAAATCAGATGTGTCGCTATATATTTAATCATAAGGAGTTTGAGCTGGCTGCCAACTATACTGCCGATAAATTAATCAATAATAACAAATGGAGAAAAGAAGTTTACGAAAAAATTGATTATTTTACAAAACAGTATTTTGATGCAGGAGAAAATTTAAGAGATTCAAATTTATCTTTGCTCTCTAACAAAGAGCTAATTAAACGCATTCGACGAATAATTGTTTTTCAGCATTACCATCAAGTCTACAGTGTTTTGGCCAATGGAGTAGTTTTAGATGGCCGCAATCATATGTCGAATAAAATTCGAGATGAATTACGAAATAATTTAAACTTCCCTCCGAAGTTTGAGAATTATTGGAGCACATTAACTCAAATTACGAGGATGAGTCTTCGGCAGAAAAAAGATTATGAAATTTCTCTTTTAGCAAAAAAGGTTGGAATACTAACTCAGAAACAAATTGAATCAAAATTAAAAAAGCTGCATAAAGAGTATTGTTGGCTCGACTATAATAATATGGGACCGGCAACGTCGTTTGATGCGTTTCGACAGCAACTTAAAATGGCAAAGCGGAGCGATAAGGACTTGAATGTACCGAAGCGTTTGGCAGTTTTGAAGAAAAAACAAAGACAATTGATGTCTACATTGAAATTTAACCGAAGGTCTAGATTTTTGATTGCATTAGCCCAACAGGTGATTTGGCAGAAAGGGTATCGAAAGGATGTTCAGTATCATGGATTTTATTGCTATGAGCCCTTGTTGCAAGAGCTCGTAAGAAGAAAAAAAGTTTCTGATTGGCAAACATTGAGTTTCCTATTCCCTTGGGAACTTGAGGGTTATATAAAATCAAATAAACCGACCACTGCTGAATTGGAACAAAGGCGCAAGCTTTCAGTCTTTATGGTGACAAGAGCGGGACATTCAATCATGGTAGGAAAAAAAGCAAAGATGACTGTAAAAAAATTTGGATCACTTGAAAATTTTACAAGTGTAACCGAAGTAAGGGGTCAAGTTGCGTATACAGGATTAGTTCGCGGTAAGGTTAAAATCATTCAAACTCCGTCAGACATGGTCAAAATGAACAAAGGGGATGTTCTCATGTCCCAGGCAACCAGTCCTGATTTACTGCCCGCAATGAAAAAAGCTGGTGCAATTGTTACGAATACCGGTGGTTTAATTTGCCATGCTGCAATAACTTCTCGCGAATTAAAGATTCCTTGTGTAGTTGGCACAGCAAAAGCAACCTTAGTCTTTAAAGACGGAGATTTGGTAGAGGTTGATGCAACTAGCGGAGTCGTAAAAATAGTAAAATCAGAATAGCTCGAGGTGCGTCGTTTTCGTCTTCGAAACAAGGCTCCAAACGCCTTACTGGTGTTGACCGACCGGGGTTCGATCTCGAGGTGGCCCGCAGCAACAAATCTGCCTTAAACGGCAGGTTTTTTATTACTCAAAACGACAGGCATCGTGAAGTTAGAACTGTGATAGAATGTATGTATGACCTTTTTACAAAAAACTATATTTGTTCTGATTATCCTGCTTATCCCCATAGCCTTTTTGCTAGGAGGTTTTCTTGGCAATTTGAAATATGCAGCACCTTTGGCACACTGTAATCCTGCCTCCGTGCCATATGAAAACGCTGAAACCCAAGAAGTATCTCTACCGATGAGTACTATGTTCAGAAACTATTATGGACATACGTATAATTTTAGTGGTCATATTGTGCCTAAAGGGGTCAGTCTAAAAGATTATTATTCAACATTTAACTCTGGTGGTTTTCATTATCTTAAAACTACCAATGGAGAGGTAGTCGCTTGTGGATTTTATAAGTAGCGAGCGGGGACTAATCGCAAATCAGGAACATAAATAAACTCACACTGCCGCTGAATAATGGTTTTGACGTCCTCCACGATGCCCTGCCATCAGAAACGACCCGTAAACTCGGGTCGTTTCTGGTAGAGGGGAGTGGGACATAGAACTGTGATAGAATATTTAAGTATGCAAAAAATTACTACAAGCGAGTACGCGGATTTGACACAGCACGAACTAGAGGCGCTGAAACATGAGTTTAACCTTGCGGATGCACATACTCATCAATCGCAATCGCTCACCCAGCGGAAGATTATAAGTCGACTACCAAGCCTCTGGTACCAATCGGAAAGAGCCACACAGGTCGAAATGGAGAATAAATTTATTCGTTCTTTTTTTCAGTATCATCAACAGCCTACGGCATTGAAAACACCTTCATTGTTAGTCTATGCAGCCTCCATTGGGATGGTAATTGTCTCTAACTATTTCAAGAAAAAACAACTGTCCGTTCAGCTGATAACCCCTTGTTTTGATAATCTTCCTGACCTACTAAGAAATCTTGGAGTACCAATTAAGCCGTTGCGAGAAGAGTTATTAGAGGACGCTAGTGCTATTTATCAGAATCTAGAGCGACATTGTAAAAGTGACGTTATTTTTCTTGTCTCTCCCAATAATCCGACGGGGTTTGAACTTACAGGTAACGTAGGCACTGACTATAAGGCACGATTTAAGGAACTGATTCGCTTTGCCAAGAATCATAATAAAATCCTTGCGTTCGACTTTTGTTTTGCTTCGTTTATAGTGCAGGATGCAAAAGTACCTACGTTTGATGTCTACAGCCTGCTAGAAAAATCGGGTGTGAGCTATATTGCCATTGAGGACTCTGGGAAAACGTGGCCGCTGCAAGATGCCAAGGTGGCACTTATTAAAGCGAGCAAGAATCTTTATCCTGAGCTCCACAATATTCATACGGCGTATTTGCTCAACGTTTCACCATTTATTTTGAATCTTGTAAGCGAGTATTGTGAAGATTCGATAAAAGACAAGGGTTCTAGTATCAAGAACCTGCTTGAACGAAATCGCAAGATTGTTAAAAAGGAATTAAGCGGAGACCTGCTTGAGTTTATGGAACCTGGCACACTTGTTAGTGTCGCGTGGTTCAAGATTAGAAATTCGAAGATTATGGCAACGACCTTGCAGAAGCATCTCTATCGCAAGGCAAGGGTGTACGTATTGCCAGGAACATACTTTTTTTGGGATAAGCCGACCAGGGGAGAAAGGTATATACGAATTGCCTTAGCGCGTGACACGATTATGTTCAAAAAAGCAATCGCAAAAGTTAAGAAGGCTCTCTATGCATACAGGTAAAGAACTCGCGATTCCTTTAGTATCCCCTATGCTTGACGGGGCGATAGATAAAGAGTCCATCAGACGCCTTGTGTCATTCTGCGAACCGTATGTGGATATATATGTTCCATGTCTTTCTTCGGGTGAAGGTGAGAAACTTAGTTCGAGTCAGTGGTCAGAAGTGGTTAGTGCAGTGAGAAGCGAAACAGACAAACCCGTCTATTGTGGGATTTTGAAAGAGGGAAAAGAAGAGGTACAACAGTATTTGGTTTTGGCGGCCAAGTATGGGTGTGAGGGCGTTGTTATTAAGGTGGAGATGCTTCATCCAAACAATGGTTTGGATTTTTCTGGCCTGAAGCTCATTCTTTATAATCAAGAGGGGTCTAAAGCAACGGCGGCTGAATTACTACAACTATCAAGGCATCCTCAAGTAGTCGCAATTAAAGACAGTTCTGAGAATGTAAGTTTATTCAACGAGCTCTCGGAGTCTTTAGCTCGGGAGGGGAGTGCGGTGAAATTATATCAAGGAATGGAAACCACGATTCTTCAAACGCCTGACGCCGATGGGATGCTCATTTCATTGGCTAATGTAGAGCCGAGCTTTTGTAGAAAACTGCTATCGGAGCAAGGTGGAAAGGCTGCACAAGAGCTCGATGGCTACAT
This sequence comes from Patescibacteria group bacterium, assembly GCA_041675205.1. Taxonomy (NCBI): domain Bacteria; species Patescibacteria group bacterium. Next base: position 27,079 of record JBAYUF010000005.1, read on the forward strand.
TGAGCGCTATAATCTAAAAGACGGTCAGTGGTATAAGTCCTTAAAAGAAGCCCTGTATAGTATGAAAGTCATTAACTCTCCGCAACTTGTTGGCCAGGAGTAATATGAAAAATATTTACGTAGATTCAGGCGTATTTTTGGCGATGCATAGCATTGATGAAAAAATCCGTGTTACGTGCAAGAACTTTTTTGTTGCCAATTTTTCAAAGCAGTTGTTCATGTTGCTGGAAGATGTTGGGCAGTGTGATGCCGTGATTTGGAAGGAAGAAAGAGAATTGCAGGATGCTTATTATCCATTCATGGACAACTTGCATACGTTGATGAAAATCGAGCGAGTTCCTTATAATAAGGGCGCCTTAGAGAATATTGATGAGCTACGGATAATTGATAGTAGTTTCTCTATCAGCGACCTTCTGACCTTGTCTCATGTTAAAGCGAGTGGTGCAGTACTGTATACACTTGGGGTATCTCGTTTGAAAATTGATAGCATATGTAAAGCCTTGCCTGAACAGGAGGCGAGTGAACTTAGTTTCGAGCAGCAGCTTGAGCGACTATATCAAGAGTCTTTAAAACTAAGAGTGGGTCAGTAGCTCCGTGTATACATATCAGGACGGTAACTAGATAAAGCAAAGTTCTGCAGTTGAAGTTCTAGTTTGATAGCTACCCAATTCTAGGTTCAAACTTGTGTACTAGCCCTGCCATCAGAAATGACCTATAAACTCGGGTCGTTTTTGATAGAGCGAAACAGGACATGGAACTGTGATAATATAACTTGATGAAAGACAAAGTCATTGTTATTACGGGTGGAAGCAAAGGCCTCGGCAAGGGTCTCGCTAATATTTTGGCAAATAACAGTAATAGAGTAGTCATTTGCGCTCGACATGAAGTTGAATTAGATAAGACTGCGAAAGAGATTGGCGCAATCCCTTTTCTTGCGGATGTGGCAAAAGAAGAGGATGTAGAATTGCTTGCCGCCTATGCTGTAAAAGAATTTGGATGCATTGATTTATGGATAAACAATGCCGGCATTTGGTTGCCCCATGCATCGATTGAAGACACCGATCTAAAAAAAGTGCAAGAGATGTTTTTGGTTAATGTGTTTGGTACGATGAATGGCTCAAAGATTGCGCTTACGCAAATGAGGAAACAGGGTCATGGAACGGTCGTTAACATTATTTCAACAAGCGGATTAATTGCTCGGCCTCAGTCGTCAGGATATGCGGCAAGTAAGTGGGCAGTTCGTGGATTTACTGATTCAATTCGTGAAGAAGTTAAGGGCACGGATATCCATGTTCTGAGTGTGTACCCCGGGGGCATGCAAACAGATCTATTTGGCGAACAGAAACCGGAAGAGATGAATAAGTATATGACGTTCGAATCAGTGGCAGAGAAAATTATTGAAAATTTAGATGCCCTGGAACCATTGACGGAACTAATCATCAAGCGCACGTAAGTTCTGTTCGTTTTTGATAGAAGGTGACGATGATTCTAGTCCCGCTGTGCGGGACGGATTCAACTATTTCCGAGCCGCTCCTTGTTACGATACGAGACATAGTTGAGTACCTCAAAATCCTATTTATGCGATACGATTACAAAATTAGCCGCGCTGTTTCATTCGCCATTGAAACGCACGAAATTAACCAAAAACAAAAGCGGAAGGGAAAAGATATTGCCTACATCACGCATCCTCTCACTGTTGGGCTTATATTGTCGCGCTGCGGTGCTAGTGACGAGGTCGTAGTGGCGGGCATACTGCATGATACTGTTGAGGATAGCGTTGACGATCACAAAGTAACTATCGCGATGCTTCAAGAACGTTTTGGTAAGAAAGTTGCTGAACTCGTTACTAGTGTCACCGAAACAAACCGAGCGCTGCCATGGAGTGAGCGCAAGCGTGAAGCACTCGAACATGTTGCATCATTTTCACATGAGGCGTTGCTGGTGAAATCCGCCGATGTCATTAGTAATGCAACCGAAATCATAGATGACCACAAGCATGATGGCGACTCAGTGTTTGCTCGTTTTAATGCGCCAAAGATTGATGTTCTTCAGAACTACTTATGGGTAATTACGGCCATTATTAAATGTTGGCCAGACAGCCCACTTGCAGAAGACTTGCGTTCCGTTGCTAATGGACTACAGGATATGGCTGCGCTTCATTTCATGCAGAACCATCGAGCTATTGTTATTGAGTATCGGGATTACAGTGAAGACATGCCTATTCAGTGCCCGGTGTGTGATTGGAGTGGTACGCCCAAGGAAAGTGGACTCCTCAATACTGACAGCCAGGCAGCGCTTGATGTCTCCTGCCGTAATTGCGACAAGATTCTGCTCGTCGTAGAGTATGCCTCTGGCAATGAGGTGGGTAACGAAAGTGAGATTGCATTTATTCCCAAGATGAAAAAGAAAATGGACGAAAGTAGCTAGGCATTGCTTCGAAGCACTTTCTTTTTAAGCTAGAGTGATCCTGGATCAAGCACCGCAAGCGTTTTCAAGTCTGGTACATAAAATCCGTTTGACTGCCGTATACTGGTTCTAACGTCCTCTATGATGCCCGCCAGTTTGAGCTAGCACGAGAAGCATCGTTTCAAGATAGTTAGAAATCAACACCCAGGTGAAAGCCTGGGTGTTGATGTTTGATAGGTAAACCAGAAAAGTTTGGAACTGTGATAAAATTACATAATGCAAGATGTTAACTTTTCAGTTGATGGAAAAAAGCTCACAGGTAACACTTTTTTCCAGAAACACTTCAGTTAAAAAATCCAGCCGCTTTGATTATTCATGGATGGGAGAGTAAACAGGACAGAGGTTTTTTATTAGCGGAGGCGCTCGCTGAACAACGTGACTAAAAAGTTTTATCACAAATTGCCAGGAGGGGGAGTTGAGGAAGGTGAAGACATTGAGACTGGATTGCGTCGAGAATCGTTTGAGGAGATTGGTTGTACAATTGAGTATATTCATGAGCTAGGAACTATTGAAGAATATCGAAATGAATGCAGAAACGGGGGAGGTCGGCATCAAATCTCACATTGCTTCATCGCCGAAATTGCTGGAGATACTTGAAGTTGCTATCGAGAAATTAGAAAGCGAGGCAAGTGTTGAAGATTATGAGGGCAAATTTATAAGATTAAGAGATCTTTTGTTTCTTAAAGAAGCAAGTTCGTGGATGCAGATCAATTGAAGCCCCTTCTTGATAGCTGTTGTTCTGCTGTGAGGTGGTTTTTAATAATAAAGTAATCATTGACAAAGAAAGTTTTTTTCAATAAGGTGTTGCTCGTCGTGGATGCGGAACGATTTTTAAAAACGAAGAAAGATTCAAATATTCGGTACGGAGGAATCATGAACGAGGTGAAAACATTGGCACAGGTCTTGGCAAGGATGACCTCAGAATTCATGCAAAGCGAAGCATTCAGGTTTCTCGCGAACCGGAGGCAGTATACGAATGAAGTGGTGCGTCGCGTCGATACATCCATCCCTGAGCTGAGGGTATTCGTTCAGGCAGTTATCTGTGTCTTCGGTAACAGAGGTGCTAGTGGGCTCACATTTGCCCTGGGTATCATCTTCCACTTGGTGGACCAGGATACACCAAGTCGGGTGTGGCTTGAAAAGCACTTGCTGTTGCTTGATGACGAGATTGTCGAGAGGGCCGTCGACACGTTGCAGGAGGAGCCCCGCTGTCTCGTTGCTGCGGGTGAGCGTTCATCCGCAGGTGCTTATGAGGTTGCGGGCACTATAGAAGGCATGGGTACTTTCGAGGGTGAAGATGCAGCCAGGGGCGCATTTGCAATCTTCGGATTACTGCAACAACTCGACAATGCACCCGCTGATGACGATCCTGGCTCTGCGTACTTGATTTAATCACCACGGGTAACACTCAGTGGTGCTGACAGGGGGGCGGTCTGATTGGTTGCAACAAGCTTCCAAACGGCCCGCCCCTCGTCCTGTCCAAATATTTAATTTTCATTTGAAACCATAGTTCTCAAGGTGGCCTGCCATCAGACATGACCCGTGAACTCGGGTCTTTTTTGGTAGAGAGGAGTAGCACATGGAACTGTGATAGTATTCGTACGTATGGAACTATTTCTAACATCGAGCGTTCACGCTGTGGCGCAAGACATTGCCAAGAAGATTAACCTTGTTAAGGCAAACAAGCTAGTGTTTATCACTACTGCCGCTGAGCCGAAAGAGGAAGGGGATTTAACCTGGCTTTATAACGATAGACAGGCGTTGGTCGATGCTGGCTTTAATGTCGTTGATTATACAATTACTAATAAGAACAAAAGCGAGCTAGAGCGTGACCTTGAGGGTTTCGACTACATCTATCTCTCAGGAGGGAATACCGCTTATCTTTTACAACAATCTCAAAAATCAGGATTTGTTGCTTTGGTAAAAGAACTCGTTCAGAAGAAAGGTAAAGTCTACATCGGGACTAGTGCAGGCTCAGTCATTGCCGGGCCGAGACTCTCTGATTACTACATTGACGAATCAACAGAGTTGGAAGACAAAAAAGGATATGGGTTTGTAAATTTTACAATTGTTCCGCATTGGGGTTCTGGTGATTTTAGAAAAACGTACTTAGGCGAGAGATTGAAGATTGTGTATAAAGAAGATCAAGTGCCCCTACTTCTTCTTACTGATAATCAATACGTTCACATAAAAGATGAGCAGATGAAGATCATTGATGTGAAAGAGTAAATCGTGAGTTTTTTATGAAGTTGCTAAAAACAATAAGTGATACAGAAAACCCACCCTGGGGGTGGGTGGGTGGGAAAAGGTGAGGATATAGAGACCGGGTTGCGCACGAGACAATCTGCTAGAAGATAGTGAGTAGCAACCTTGTTGAATAGTAGGACAGCGATTATTCCGTAAGGCTTGATGTAGGACGGAGCCCCATACCTCGATTCAGGGGCCTAAGGTGAGCAACAACAATTGAAACAGCAAGGGAACACCGAGCAACACGATACCCCAGCCAATACCTCGCCCGAGTTGGATCCATGGAAAGGGGAGCCTTTTGGCCAGTACACCCGGAAGCAAGATGCCTATTACGATCAGAGGCAACCAGATAATCTCGCTGCGAACACTCGACCTGAATGTAGCCTGAAAGAACAAGAAAACGGTAACAGTGAGCAGGAGTAGAGAAGGGCTTACCAGAAAGCCGACTACGTATTGAATCAACGGGTAACGATATCGGGGTGTCATATGAATCAAGTATACGCTTGGTGGACCGGTGACTGTGTGGATAAGTGGTGTCGAGCCGGCCGGAGAGTGAACGTCGGGATCTTGGCGGTTCCAGCCGTCGACGGGGCGGATTGGCTTCGTTCAGCAATTCTTCCGACTGACCTGCTCCTCGTCCTTCTCTGACCTCCAAAATAGTTCTCGCTAGGATGAAATTTTAATTATGTTAGAATAAAATCATGAAAGATAAAGTCATCGTTATTACTGGCGGTAGTAGAGGTCTTGGGAAAGGGATGGCACAGCTTCTTGCGTCTAAAAAGAATACAGTAGTAATTTGTTCAAAAAATAAAACAGAAGTTGAAAAGACGGCGAAAGACATAAATGCCACTGCCTTCGTTGCGGACGTTACCAAAGAAAGCGATGTTAAAGCCCTGGCTGATTTTACAGTGAAACAATTTGGAGGTATTGATGTTTGGATAAACAATGCTGGCGTATGGTTGCCACATGCAACAATTGAAGAGGTAGACATGAAACGAGTAGACGGTATCTTTGCGGTAAATGTGTTCGGCACTATGTATGGCGCAAAAACCGCCTTGCTTCAAATGAGGAAACAGCAATGCGGAACCGTTGTTAATATCGTTTCTACGAGTGGTCTTGATGCGAGGCCGACATCCTCAATCTATGCAGCCAGTAAATGGGCGGTACGAGGCTTTACGGATTCCATCAGAGAAGAGTACAGAGAGACGAACATTAAGATACTGGCAGTATATCCAGGCGGAATGCAGACGGCTTTGTTTGATGAGAAAAAGCCAAATGATATAAACACATACATGAGCTTTGAATCCGTTGCAGAAAAAATCGTTGCCAACCTGGAGTTGGCGGAACCTTTAGAGGAATTGATTATTAAACGGCCATCTTGAGGGCGGGTATATGAAACATTACATGAAATTATCAGCAGAACCTTTTCAAAAAATTAAGAGCGGCTCCAAAGTAATAGAGTCACGATTATATGATGACAAGAGAAAACTAATTTCGGTGGGCGATGAAATTGAATTTAGTGAGAATGAGTATCCAGAAAGTAAGGTATGCACGAAAGTTTTAGAACTCCTACGTTATCCAACCTTCGCTGAGCTTTTTGCAGACAATAATCCGGTTCTATTCGGTGACAGCAGCAGAGATTCTCTTTTGAAAATAATTAGAAAGTATTACTCCGACGACGACGAGAAAAAGTTTGGGGTGGTTGGCATTCGTATTGCTTTAGTTGACAAAACCGCATAAATTCAGTAGGTTTTCGCCGTACCCAATCACGGGTACCAAAACCCTAGTTGCTTAAGGGTTGATGCCCTAGCAACACACAGAGAGGGGTTCTTTCAAATGGTAGACATTCGAAATGTCACACGCGATGACTTACCTGTTGTCGCCGAGATGATGCACGAGGCGCTCGATCCGTACTACGGAGGAGATCACCGTGCACACGCGAAACGTATCGTCGAAACCGCCGCAGAAGGGAGTGCGGATACGAAGGGGCATTTTTCAGCAGCGCAGATCATGTACGTGGCGGAAGAAGAAGGGCAGATTATCGGCCTTCTCAACTTCGTGGTCAAGCATCAAGGGACGCTGAAGGTCAGTCCGCTCATCGTCCTCGAAGCTGCGCGAGGGAAAGGCGTCGGTCGTCTTCTGTTGCAGAAAATGGAAGCGTACGCGAAGGAGTACGGTATTCGGCAGATTTACTGTACCGTTGCAGCTCAGAACAAGCTCGCGTTGTCGTACTTCCTCGGCCATGGCTTCATTCGGGCGGGCATGGCGCATGGACACTACCGGCCCAACGCAGACGAGTGCATGCTGTACAAAGTTGTTGAACATGGACCGCTTCCCGAGGAACGTCTCATCTCCGTGCTACCGATGATTGACGACGAAAAACCGCAAGTGCGCGCGTTCGTCAAGGCTCGTCTTGCGCCATACTTCGAAGGCGTCGATGACCGGTGGATGGATGCTCTCTTCGCAGGGTACGCGCGCAAAGACAGTCGTGACCCCAATGAAAAGTACAAGATCATTTGGGTTGCCAAAGCATCCGACGGCACTGTCCTTGGTGTTGCCGCGGCCACACCGAAGAAGGGGGAGCCAATCAAGTTGATGCCACTCGTGGCAGAAGACATCCGGGCATTCTCAGCCCTCGTTGCGGAGCTCCCTGGTTTACTCCGCGAGTATGGGCATAAGCTCTACACGCATACCGTACCAACGAGTGTTGAAGCTGAGACGCTTCAGCACCATGGATGGCAGGTGGAAGCGATGATGCCCGAGGCATACAAATGTGGCGTGGTCACCCAACAATGGGGACTCGCACTAGAGGAGAAGGTTATGAAAACAATGCGAGTGAAGCGACAGTATTTCGACGCGATCATGGCTGGCACTAAGCCGATCGAAGCTCGCGTGGGGTACGACAACATCCGGCGGATCCAGGGCGGAGACAATATTCAGTTGGAATGTGGACGACTCTCGGGGGTCGTGCAAGTTGTCGACGTACGCGTCTACCGCACGTTCGAGGAGATGCTCCAGACGGAAAATGCTAGGAACATCGTTCCTGACAATCCGGTTGGCGCGCTGGAAGTTCTCCAGCACATCTATCCACCCGAGAAGGAAAAGCTTGGTGTCTACGTGTTTGAGCTGATGGTGCTGAGGGGTCCGGTTTCTCGGTAGGTCGGTTTCGTAGAGCGGGCGGTTATCAGTAATGGTAACCGCCCGCCAGTTTTTTCCTACCTTCCATGGACAGGATTTTTTCTTTTGTTAACTACAGCCTATTCGTAAAGTTTACAATGCGGTAGTCTGAACTCAATAGATTATGCGTACAAATTCACAAGTTATATTAGGAGTGATTGTGGGCGCTGTTGTTGTTGCCGCCTTGGTTTATGCTTGGCAGCGTTTCGCAGTGTCTGACGAACCGCAGCCAATTAATTCAATTAATAAACTGGGCGAAGCCTTTCAGCAGGAGGGGAACCTTGTTAAAGATGGTCCAGGCTTCAAGCCAGGTGTTTGGTATCTCATATATGAAGCGCCGGGGCAGCCGGGTTTGAGTGTTGAACTTTCTTTTGATGCAAATAGTACCTGTGTGATATTAGAAAAAAGCTCGGCTTGTCAGCTGTCCGATTTACAAATAGGGGACCGCGCAGCAGTGGAAGGCTATATCTTGGAATCGTTAGTGAATGTAGAAAAAATAATAGTGATTTCGCGAGCAGACCAAGTTCCGGATAAAAGCGATCTCATTCAAGCAACCATGCCTGTCGCAAATCAAGTCGTTGCCAGTCCGCTTGTGATTGCAGGAAAAGCGCGTGGCACCTGGTACTTCGAGGCATCATTTCCCGTAAGTTTGTATGACGCCAATAATAAACTTTTGGGGTCCACGCCTGCGCAAGCCGAGAGCGACTGGATGACGACGGAATTCGTGCCATTTAGGACAACGTTAACGTTTACGAAACCAACAACCGCAATCGGAACGTTAGTGCTTCAAAAAGATAATCCATCCGGCCTGCCAGAGCATGACGATGAGCTTCGCATTCCTGTTACGTTTTCAACGGCAACGCGACCCATAAAACTCTATTACTATAATCCCAATCTCGATAAAGACGGCAGCGGTAACATTTTATGTTCTGCCAACGGGTTAGTGTCTGTTGAGCGAGTAATTCCCGTTACCACAGTACCCATTCAAGACACGGTTCGACAGCTGTTACGTGGGGACCTAACGGTTACGGAAAAAATACTGGGCATCTCAACCGAGTTTCCGCTGGCAGGTGTTGAGTTGGAGGGAGTGTCACTTTTGAACGGCGTCCTTACATTAAATTTCAGCGATCCTCAGAACAGGACGGGTGGCGGTTCTTGTCGGGTGGGCATTTTGTGGGCGCAAATTGAAGCTACTGCCAAGCAATTTCCCGAAGTGAAAAGTGTCCGTTTTACGCCAGAAGAGCTTTTTCAACCGTAATATTTTTCCATAAACTCAGTTTATGGAAATCGACGAATTACAACCTATTGCAGGTGAAAAGAAGTATATAATTTTCGATCTTTCTGAAGTTTTATTAACGGGCATTAAAGATACTGGTTTAGCGCTTGCTGAGAAGCATCAACTGAGCGTTGCAAAAGAGCATACCGCCGCATGGACTCACCACGCGACACCCTTGTTGACGCCGTTAGTAAAGGAATTTTTCAATGGGAACGTGAGCGAAGATGAATACATCAACGAAGTTCTCGCCACCTATCCGCAACTTGGTGAGGCTGAGTCACTGAAGCAACATATTAGAAATAACTTTAAGGAAGTCGAAGGAACGAGGGATATTATTATAAATCTAAAAACATCAGGTTACACGCTGGCTCTATTCTCCGTCCATGCGAAAGAATGGGTGGACTATTGTGAACAGAAATTTAACTATCATGACCTGTTTGATGTGCGTGTTTATTCCTATGAAGACAAGGTTTCTAAACCAGATCCTGTTTCATTCCAAAAAGTACTTTCACGTCTCGCAGCTGATCCAGCAGAGTGCCTCTTTATCGACGATTCAGTGTTCAATATTGAAGCCGCAAGAAATTTAGGCATTCATTCTATTTTATTCACAACGGCCGATGAGCTGCAGAGTGAGTTGAGGATAATGCTGCCAGATCTCGCACCATAGTGCGCCATTTATACCAGTTTTGCTGTTTTGCGAACCACGACCTACAGAAGAGAACATGATAAACTTCAATTATGAACGCTGAACAACAGGGCGTTAATTTTACATCCTGGCAACTAATTAAGGATATTTTTCAACTGACTAAGCCTTATAAGTTTAGGTTTATTGTCGCGTCGTTAATTAGAGTAGCGGGCGACCTTGCGCAACTTTATCCGGCGTTTGCTTTTGCCTCTACTGTTGTATTTCTGACTCACTATAGTGCCGGGCAGTCGCTAACTCCTTTATGGGTGATTATAGGTTTATGGTTTGGGGCAACAATAATTCGAGCACTCAGTCAGTTTTTCTCGAAATTTAGCGGCTACTGGATTGCTGAAAGAGTCGCCTTAGACGTTACCTTAAAAGCAGTTCAGCACCTGTTTCTTCTTGATATGGTGTGGCATGAGCGAGAGAATTCCGGAAATAAAATAAAGAGGGTTCAGAATGCCGCAGATGCCTACACTAAGATTTTACGTCTTTGGTTTAACAGCATTATTGAGGTTATTGTAAACCTTGTTGCCATCAGCATAATCATTTCACGGTTTGACCATACGGTATTAGGGGTATTAATAGTTTTTTTGATTAGCTACTTCATTATCTCCGCAATCATGACCCGAAGGGCGGGGAATGCATCGTATGCGGTGAACGCCCGTGAGGAAGATGTGAACGGATTGTTATTTGAAGCAATCAATAATATCCGAACAGTTAAGGTCATGGCCATGGCGAAAACGTTATATGCAACGATTGTAAAGGGTACCGAAGCTTTGTTTGGCAAGATACTCATACGAATCTTTTGGTATCAATCAAGAAATTCCTTCCTCTCGTTTTGGGCAGCAGCATTTAAAATTGGCATCATTGTAATAATCGTCAAAGGCATTATGGTGGGCAACTATGAAATAGGATTTCTCATTTTGTTCAATAGTTATTTTTCAGATTTGAGGGAGTCAATTGATGAACTTTCTGTCGCGAGCGTAGATTTTGTAACCTCACGTTTTAGTATAGCGAGAATGAGGACCATTCTAGACGAACCAGTGACGATAGATGATGAAAATAAAAAAAATATACTTCCCACAGAGTGGCAAAAAATTGTATTGAAGAATGTATCGTTTGCCTATGGCGAGAATGAAGTTCTGAATGACATATCCTTTGAAGTACGACGTGGGGAAAAAGTTGGCATTGTTGGACTTTCCGGAGCCGGAAAATCAACATTGTTTAAACTGCTTCTTAAAGAGCGAGAAGATTATAGTGGCGATGTCTTCTTTGACGATTTATCAATTAAATTAATTAGCAAAATTGACTACTTCAAACATGTTTCCGTTGTGCTTCAGGATACAGAGGTTTTCAACTTTTCTCTCAAAGATAACATTACAATCACAAATAATAAGAAGAAAACAAATCAAAAATTACTGCAACAGGCGCTCACAACCGCCCACATGGCTGAGGTGGTTAACAAACTCCCCAACGGCCTAGATACGATTATAGGAGAAAAAGGCGTGAAACTTTCCGGTGGGGAAAGACAGCGGTTGGGTATCGCTCGAGCGGTGTTTAAGGAGCCACAAATTCTCCTTCTCGATGAAGCTACTTCACACTTAGATTTGGAATCAGAACAGAAAATTCGTGATTCGCTACACAAGTTTTTTGAAAATGTAACTGCAATTGTCATCGCCCATAGGCTCACAACAATTAAAGAGATGGACAAAATATTAGTTATTGAAGACGGAAAAATTGTCGAAAGCGGCACTTTTGACGAACTTCAGGCACGCGGCGGTAGATTCCGAGAACTGTGGGATAAACAGAAATTGTAAATTACGTCGTAGCGTTTTTGCTCTACATGTGCGAAAATTAAACTGAACAGAGTAGAATATAATGGCACGCTAGACTCGTTTCGGGAGAATAAGAAATTCACGAGAAGTTTAATAGGGGCTGTTTGAAGTTAACTGTGATAAACTCAAAATGAAGATTTTATAATGGTAGTATTTATATTGTTTAATACATTCATAGCGAGTATATATGGATACAACGATTTTCCTCGCCAAGATATGGGGACCTGTTATCTTAGCTGTTGGGCTTGGCGTTTTTGTGAGTCGTAGCTACTACATTAAAATATATAGAGACTTAGAAAAGGAAACGCTCGCTGTGCTTATCTTTGGCATGGTAGGGATGGCCGCCGGTATTGCCCAGGTACTTTCGCATAACGTTTGGGGCACACTTTCACAAATTATTATCAGCCTGCTCGGCTGGGGGCTACTTATTAAAGGTTTAACATTTGCCATTACTCCTCGAATCGTTGATTGGAGCGGCAATTTGGTTAGCAACACCAAGCTGATTTCTTTCGTGGGAGTATTCACTCTTGTAGTTGGTGCGTATCTCTCCTCGGTTGGTTATTTCGGTTTTTAGCTATAAAGCAAAGAGCTACATTGCGTGATGTCTTTTTTATCTGAAAGAACATGGGCACGACACGCTAACCCATGGAGCGGATGGACGCGGGTGCTGACTATGCCTGTGCTTGCCGCAGGACTCTACAGGCATAGTTTTTTAATTCTTGGAGCGGCGGTGGTTTGGATGGTAATTAATCCGATGGTTTTTTCGAAACCAAAAAGAGTAAATAACTGGATGAGCAAGGGAGTACTTGGTGAGCAACGGTACTACCGAGAGGGAAAGAAATTTAAAAGGGATTTACCAACATTATTGAACGTTATCAACGTTCCTGTTTTTGTTTCTTTTTTGTACTTTGGTTGGCAACAAGAGTTTGTGCCGATGATTCAGGCGGGTCTACTCACCATGACTATTAAGTTCTGGTTTATTGATCGGATGTATCGTTTGGCTGATGAGGTTTAGTAAGTCAACGTATGAAGCTATAACGCGCAAGCCCCAGTCAAAAAAGTTCTGCTCATGAGGGCGAAACTTTTGTTATCCTCATATTCTAAAATGTAAAGTCAACTTGACATACAAATTGTGAAGGTTTACGCTAAGGACAGTATTCAAAGTGTCTCTTGGTTCACTTGAGACGCTGCTAATAATTTTATGAATAACAAAATAATCGCAATTGCAGTTACCGCGCTTGTCGTGATTGGTGGTGTCATTATGTACGCCAACCGCCCAGGTACAGCACCCGTAGACACGTCCGATAGCATGATGAATGAGGATAGTAACGTACCGGCTGACGCTATGATGGGCGACGAGGCAACAGAAGAAGGAGAAAAAATGATGCTCGACGACGGCACGTCAAAAGACAAAAATAGCATGATGGAGCAAAAGGATGATAGCGCCATGATGAAGTCATCGGCTGGAACTTACGTCGACTTTTCCCCAGAAGTTTTAGCGGCGGCGCAAAACGAACAAAAAGAGGGACGTAAAATTGTACTCTTTTTTCACGCAGCATGGTGCCCTTTTTGTATAGCGGCGGACAAGGATTTTCGTGAGACGCTTGCAATGAATAGTTTTCCAGCCAATGTGACGCTCATAAAAACTGATTACGATACGCAAAAGGAGCTAAAGAAGAAATACGGCGTAACCAATCAACACACTTTTGTGCAAATCGATTCAAACGGCAATCAGATTACAAAGTGGGTGAGTGGGGAAACTGCGTCGCTCATTGCTAACGTTCGGTAGTCGTTCAACAGATTTCTATGGTACATATTGCCCTTGCATTCGTTGCCGGCGTCTTAACCATAGCGGCGCCGTGTATTCTCCTGCCTCTGCCAATTATCTTTGGTGGCTCTGTCGGAGTGAGAAGTAAAACCCGGCCGTTGTTTATCACGTTAGGATTCGTGGTCAGCTTTTCGGTGGTGGCCTTGCTGATCTCCTATTTAACGCAGCACCTCGGGCTTGATCCGAACACATTGCGTACGGCCGCCGTCGTGTTGCTTGGGGCCTTTGCATTGTTCATGATTTGGCCGACGCCGTTTGAGCGGCTCATGGCGCACTTCAGTGGGTTACTGAATCGAGCAGCAGTGATGGGACAGCAAACAGGACAAGGAAACCTTGGCGGGTTTGTACTCGGTATGATTATTGGGATTTTGTGGGCTCCTTGTGCTGGCCCAATTCTCGGGTCCATATTGACGCTGGTCGCTTTGCAAGAGAATCTCGGCGAAGCAAGCCTGCTGTTGGTTGCCTATGCAGTTGGTGCTGGTTTACCTATGCTGGCAATTGCGTATGGAGGACAGGCACTAACGACAAAAATTAAGAGTATATCCAAGTACGCACAGCGATTGCAGCAGGGTTTCGGTATCATTCTTTTACTTTTGGCCACAGCTGTTTATTTTCAATACGATACGGTTGTTCAGGCCGCCTTGGTCAAGCGACTGCCTGTATTTAGTGTGACGCTTGAAGAAAAACTTACGTCAGCCTTTTCTCCTGCAGCACCTGGTACGAAGAACGATTACGGCGCTGCACCGGATTTTGTCGGCATAGCGAACTGGCTAAACACTGATCCTCTAAAAATCGCCGATTTGCGCGGCAAGGTTGTCCTTGTCGATTTCTGGACCTATAGCTGCATTAACTGTATTCGTACTTTACCGTACATTACAAAGTGGTATGACAAATACCAGGACGAGGGTCTTGTCATTGTGGGTGTGCATACCCCTGAATTTGCATTCGAAGAAAATACCAATAACGTGGCTACTGCTTTGGTGCAGCACGGAATTAGGTATCCTGTGGCTCAAGATAATGATTATCAAACCTGGCGGGCGTACAACAATCGCTACTGGCCTGCTAAGTATCTCATTGACCAAAATGGACGCATTGTTTACACCCATTTTGGTGAAGGAAACTATGAGGAGACAGAGGCGGCAATTCGGTCGTTGCTAGGACTTAGTTCGGTCGATGGCGAAGAAGAAAAGCCTCGCGCTAGCAGTAAGTCCCCGGAAATGTATTTGGGAACTGATCGCATTGCGAACCTAGCACCCCAGCAAAAACCATCGGCTGATGCAGCAACGTACATTTTACCCCCATCGCTACTACTCAATCAGTTTGCACTGGCGGGGGAGTGGCGATTTAGTCCGGAGTTTGTATCGACGGTGGCACCTGGTGCTCGTGTGCGTTTACGATTTAACGCTGGTAAAGTTTTTATGGTTGCTAGCGCATCGAAACCAGCAACCATCTCGGTGCTGGTCGACGACGAGCCGCAACCCGATGTTGTTGTTAGCGCCGCAACACTGTATACATTATTTGATTCGGATGATTATCGTGAACATACCCTTGAGTTCATTGTCCCAGAGTCTGGTTTTGAACTCTTTACGTTTACCTTCGGATAGTCGTTATGCCTGTGTATAATGACATCAAGAAAATGAGGATGGCCAAAGGTATCACGCAAGATGAATTGGCAACTGCAGCTGGCGTCTCTCGTCAAACGATTGTGGCTATAGAGAAGGGGAACTATACACCCTCGCTCCTACTTGCCATGGACTTGGCCCACATTTTTAAGGTGCCGGTCGAAAGGCTTTTTAGTATAAAAAAATAGTTATGAAAATAATTTATTACAATCTGTTCCTTCTGATTTTCTTTATACTTTTTGCAGGTTTTTTGATGAGTACCCCCATGGCAACAATGAGTATGACTGAGGGCGTGACCATCGCTATCGTACTCGGTTTGTATGTTGTAGCGATGTCGCTTGTTGGTGAGGGCAAAGTTGTTGATGAACGAGGAATGCTTCACCGATACCTAGCCAATCGTTGGGCTCTTGTGTCCGGAACGACCGTGTTAACCCTCGGAGTCGTATATCAGCTATTTGTCAGTCATGAACTCGACTACTGGCTACTCAGCACCTTAATTGCTATTAATGTCGTCAAAATTGTCGGTCTAATATATTCTGAGTACCGGCGATAAACACTTCTGAGTTACTAGATTTTTTTAAATTCTAATGTGCTCACGCTGTGTCATCGGTTCCACTCAATAGGAAGTTGGCCTGTAAAAGGTTTAAGACCAAACAGTACGTCGGCCACTCCTTGCCCTTCGCTCCCTGGCAGCCATGAGGCTACGACACCATCCCAGGTGCTACTGTAGGGTGAAATTTCTAGTGGTCTTCCAGCAACAATTAGTACAACCAACTTCTTACTTTGCTTTTTTAATTTATTGATTGCTGCCAGGTCTTCGTTACTTAAGCGAGGATGTTCATTGTCACCCCATCCTTCGGCGTAGGTTTTTTCTGAAACCACCGCGATACCTACATCTGCAAGACTCTGTTTTGATGCAAAATTAGCATCTACGTTGTATTCAACCTGTGTGTCCTTCGATACAGTGTTTTTTATCCCTGCCAGTATTGTGGTGCCTGGCAGCCAGTTACCATCGACCCCTTGCCACTCTACTGTCCACCCGCCGCTCTGGCGCCCTAAATTATCGGCCCCTGAGCCAGCGACAAAGATTTTCTTTACAGACGAAGACAGTGGCAGAATATCGTTACTGTTTTTCAATACTACTTGCGACGCTGCAACGGCTTGTCGTGCTAACTCTTTATGCTTTTGATTACCAATCACAGAAAGACCGTTCGCCGTTGCAGCCGGCCGATCAAACAGACCTGTTTTAAATTTCACAGTGAGAATTCTACGGACGGCATCATCCAGACGGTCTCTCGATATGTCACCGTTGTGTATGGCCGCTTGCATATTTGATACAAAATCTTTGTACTCAAACGGGGTCATTACCATGTCTACCCCTGCATTAATAGCCATGACAAGAGACCGATATCTATCGTTATCTAATATATATACGGCATACCAGTCCGAAACGATAAATCCAGAAAATCCGAGCTCCTTTTTTAAGACGTCGGTTAACAGGTACTGATTTGAAGGATTTTTAATCCCATTCCATGCAGCGGTACCCACCATGATTGTTTGTACGCCTTCGGTGACGGCTTTATGAAAGGGGGTTAAATGAGTTCCGCGTAATGCTTGTTCGTCGAGCGTGATATTTCCTTCCTCTATTTTAAAATCCTTATTGCGTGACGTTCCGTATTCCATGGCGCCGCCGCCAAGAAAATGTTTCGCCGTCGCTAGGACGTTAAAATAACCAGTAGACGATTCTTGCGTCCCGGCTAAGTACGCCGCACCTAATTGCGTGACGTTGTCCGTATCTGACCCAAAGGTTTCGTATGTTTTGCCCCACCGGCTATCTTGAGGAACGTCGAGGTTAGGGGAGTAACTCCAGTAAATTCCCGTGGCAGCCATCTCTTCAGCAGTAGCTTTGGCAATGCGTCGTACAAGGTCTGCGTCTCTCGTGGCGCCTAATGCGATAGCGTGAGGAAAAATGGTGGCACCGAAAACGTTATTGTGACCATGAATTGCGTCAGTCCCATAGAGAAGTGGAATGCCTAAGCACGTATTAGCAGCTGCAGACTGAAACGTTTGTACCATTGCAAGCCATGCTTGTGGGGTATTCTCTTTCGGCGCACCACCACCACCGCTTAACAGGGCACCCAGGTTGAAGTGGCTAATGTCGTTAACATTTTGAATACTATCTTTTTCAATGATTACCATTTGGCCAATTTTCTCTGCGTCGTTCATCCGCTTCATCAAGTCGTCTACCCGTTCCTCTGTCGATAGTGCTGCGTTCAGGTACTTGGCGTCCACGCCGTCGCAACGAGGCTCTGAAGAAAAATCAATAGGTACGATGGCAGATTTCTGATTCTGAACGAGGAAAAAAGCAATCATCGCTCCGATTAGCGTCATGAGCAGAACACCATATATCATGACGGTATGTTTGAATTTGAACATACTGCGAGCGTAGCACCCTTTGCTTGGAATGTCTTATGCTGTATTAAAAAATAGCTTCGCAGAAGGTTTTTGGATGAATGTAGCGTATAGAACAGCATTCAGCGTAGTGCTGAGGGGGGATTTTGAACAGAACTTATTTCTTTTTGACTTTTTACTCAGCTTTCATTGGCTGGTTTTTTATGTAATTAAACATACAAGAATATTAAGATTGGTTGTGTCGGCGCGTATCTGGGTGTACGGTAGTAATTGCATATAGAGATTTGTGCTCATCTCGACAACGTGACAGAACCTTGCATAATTTATTTATTATAAGTTTATTTCAATGGATGTAGAAAAAGGTTGGCATACAAAGATAACGATGTGGCAGTGGCTGGCACTCCTTGTCGCCGCAGCGGTCGTAGTTTCGGCGGTAACGTACTATGCTCTTCCAATATCAGATTCTGAGAATAATGACGTGGCTTCAGATCAGGCTGCCCCTATCGAGAACGAGCAGCAAGAGACAACCGATGTCGGTACGCCAGAGGCAACTACTTCTGACAAGCCCGGTGTTTCAGTAAAGGCACCTGTGGTTTCGTCAAAGCTTACCTATGAGCAAGCGATAGCGGTTTCAGAGTATCGTTTCCAGTTTGATAACAATTGTAACGGTAGCACAGGAATTACGAGTGGCGGAGCACTGAATGTGAAGCAAGGGGCCAATATCATGCTGGAGAATCACGGTGATGCTTCGCACGTAATCGCGCTTGGCAATGACGCACACACCATTGCCGCTGGTGGTTTTGTGGTGACGAAAGCTCCGAAGGTCACCAAGACAACAGGGCTCTATATTACGTGCGACGGTGGAGGAGCCGGTAACCTTTTCGTGAATCCGTAAACGAGAATTGGTCATAAAAACGAGTAAAGTAGTTAGTGACAAACGAGCGACCATACGGCCGCTCGTTTGCGGTATGTATTGGCGGGAAGGAACGGTCACTTTTTCTGAATAGACCCGGCGTGCTATTATTAAATCATTATTAATAAGTTCGTAGCGTACCGAATATGGCAAAGGGAAATAACGCCCAGCAAAGGAACAAGAAAAAGCCCAAGAAAGAGAAGGCTAAGTAGTTGAGGCAATAACTCGCCAACAATGACTGGACGAGATAGAGCAGCCGTAGCGGTCGGCAAGGTGGTAGAGGTTGTCTTGAAAGCAGACCAAGAAAGTGGCAAGCGAACAAAAGGTGTTGTTGCTGAAATATTGACGAGTTCATCGTTTCATCCTCGGGGCATTAAAGTGCGTTTAGAAAATGGATTGGTGGGCAGGGTGCAGGAGATAATTACGCAATAGTCGTGAATACGGTAGTGCAAAGAAAATAGATGCGAGCTGAAAAAAACAGTGCCTACAGTTTTCGTGTCAGTAATCGTTCTCGTCGAACGCGCATTACTATTTATCCTGATGCGAGCGTGGTCGTTAGTGCTCCGAAAGAAGTGAGTGCGCATCAAGTTGAACAGTTTATAGCGAAGAAAGCGCATTGGATATTAAAAAAAGTTGCTTATTTCAAGCGCCAGCATTCTTTACCGTCTGTTTTCGCAAAAAATAATCATTTTCAAGACCATAAGGAACAAGCGCTTCTATTGGCGCGCGAGCGAGTCACGTATTTTAATGAGAAGTATAATTTCGTATTTAAAAAAATCTACATTAAAAACCAAAAAACAAGGTGGGGAAGTTGTTCAAAAAATGGGAATTTAAATTTTAACTACAAAATTGCGTTGCTCCCGCAGCACTTTGCAGATTATGTAATCGTGCATGAATTGTGTCATCTAGGGGAGTTCAATCATTCTGCAAAGTTTTGGGCATTGGTGGCGCGTACTGTTCCGGATTACTTGGACATTCGAAATATGATGAAAAAGGAAACGATCAATGTATATGCAAGGTAGTCGAACGGGTCGTGTTTCTTGGGATGCTGTTGTCATTGGTGGTGGCCCAGCCGGAATGATGGCGGCTGGCCGCGCCGCAGAGTGTGGCCATTCTGTTTTGTTACTGGAAAAAAATGCCACGCTTGGTAAAAAATTACTTATTACTGGCGGCGGGCGATGTAATGTGACGAACAATAAAGAACTTCGCATTATGCTGGCCAAATATAAAGGGAAAGATAAATTTCTTTTCTCAGCTTTTTCACAATTTAGTATCGAGGATGCACTGTCATTTTTTCACCGTCGTGGTATGGCGACCAAAGAAGAAGCGGAAGGCCGTATTTTTCCAGTTTCAAACAGCGCACAGTCCGTCTGGAATGTTTTGGTACAGTATATGAAAGAAGGGGGAGTGCGAGTGCAGACAGCAGCTGCGGTGATGGCGGTAGAGGCTCGAGACGGGCAATTCATAATAAAATTAAAGGATAAAAGTGAGATTAGCGCGAAGGCGTGCATCATCGCCGCCGGTGGCATTTCACGGCCGGAAACAGGCTCAACCGGTGAAGGTTTTTTGTGGCTTAAAAAAATGGGTCACCGTATAGTGGAGAATGATTTTGCACTTGTCCCCGTTGCGTTGAAAGATTCTTGGGTAAAAAAGCTGGCCGGTGTATCACTGCGAGATTGTAAACTCACCACATTTCAAAACGGGCAAAAACAGGAAGCCAGTAAAGGGACACTTCTTTTTACTCATGTTGGCATAAGCGGCCCGATGGTATTGAATATGAGTAGAGGTATCGGTGAGCTGCTGAAGTATGGTGAAGTTAGTATCATGCTCGATCTGTTCCCTAAAGTTGATGGGGGCGAACTGAAACAGCAGCTGCAGACGCTACTCGTGACAGAAAGTAATAAGAAGATTAAAAATGTTCTTGGTAAAGTAATACCAAATGCCCTTGTGCCGGTTTTGCTGTCGCTAGCTGGCATCGACGGCGAAACACCAAATCACAGCGTGCGGTCCGAATCACGAAAAGCGCTTATACGCTTAATGAAAGCAGTTCCACTCTCTGTTAAGGGCCTTCTTGGCAAAGATAAGGCGGTTGTTTCGTCTGGTGGCGTTTCTTTAGAAGAAGTTAATTTTAAAACAATGGAATCTCGCACCGTGCCGGGTTTGTACGTAGTAGGGGACATGTTAGATATTGACCGTCCGTCGGGTGGCTATAGCTTGCAGTTGTGTTGGACAACCGGCTTTGTGGCGGGAAGCAGCTGCTAGGGTGGAACAAATAAATAGCGCATACTGTAGCTATGAACAACTATTCGCCAAACTATCCAAGCGGTTTTGTCTTTGTCGGTTTTGTTATTGCCATAGGGCTTTTTGCAGCTTTTGTGCTCCGAAGCTTTTATGGCAACCAGGCAGCTGGTCAGCAATCTATTTTCTCAGTCGGTCAGAAAGCGATTAATCAAATTAAAGCGCTGCCTGTGCCGAGCGTCCCTGACGAGTTATCAGACGGCAATGTGGGCAGTAAAGAGCTTCTTGATTTAAGTAATCAGAACCTCGACAAAGTTCCTGTGTACGCATTGCAAATGAAAGAATTAGAGGTGCTTGATTTGTCTGGTAATAAACTCACTGGTGCACTGCCAGGAGAGATACGTTTTCTACAAAACCTCCGAGAGCTCAAACTGAGCGGTAACAATATGACTGGTATTCCGTCAGAAATTGGTCAGCTGAGCAAACTCGAATCACTCGATTATTCGTACAATAAAATCAATGGCTTACCGAATGAGCTCGCTAATCTAAAAAATTTAAAAACGCTGAACCTGACGGGTAATCAGTTTTCACAGCAAGACCTTGATGGCATTGTAAAGCAACTACCCAATCTCCAGGTTATTTATTAATTGACGGGCACGAAAAGATTGTTTTATGAGCGAACAACCAATAGACGCACAAAAAACAAAAGGCATGTGTCCACACGGAAATTTTTTTTCTTCACCCTGTGGGGCTTGCAAGCTCGAAGCGGGTAGTGGCGTGGAAGACGCGCAAGAGCTAGCTGTTCCCGAACTTTCAAGGGTAGATGCGGCAGACCGAGCGGCGATTGCGGCGTATTATCAATTTGAACTTGATCAAGGGTTTTCTACCGTGCGACCAGAAACAACGCTTGATAGAATGATTGATTTTCGACAGCAACAGATTGCCGAAAATAAGTTGCGAGTCGTCATGGTTAAAGATGGAAATAAACTTGTGGCGACCAGTGTTGTTGTGCTTGAGAGCGGCACTATGGGAAAAAGTATTTTAGACAATGAAGCCTATGCGGCTGGCGCGGTCGTCGACCCAAGTTTTCGTAGCGGCGGCATTGGTAAGCGCGTAGCAGCAGAGCAGGAAAAGATTGCCAGAGAGGCTGGTAGGGATTCCATGGTAACGATAATTAAAGACGACAATTATCCGAGCATGCGGCTGCGCATGGGCGTGGGCTATCAGCTAGATGGCGTTGAGGAAAGAGAAGACGAAGTAGATTATCATTATCGGAAGGATTTGCAGAAGGAGATGGGGGAAGCCAGAGATTGGAAAAGAGAAATGGAGAGTGGTAACTTGAATTTTATAGAAGATGAAATCAGTGGTGACTCGCCTGACCAGTTTTTACTTCGGCCAAATGATTTGCCACGCATTAAAGAAGCGCTACAGAATAACTATCGTGGCGTTTACTTATTACGTCCTGAAGATTTTTCTGAAACTACGGTATTGACCGAAAATGCAGTTGTTTTTGTGAAGCAAAAAAGCGAGGTTAAAAATAATGCTAGTAGTTGAGATTACCATAAAGCCACTGCCTTATGTGTGGGTTATTTACTAAATTGCGCATCGTGTTAAGTAGATAAGCATCTTTTCCTTTCCCCACTTCATTGCTTTAAAGCATTGACAGGGGGAGGGGGGTGGTGTTATGGTGGGGAACATATGGCACGAAGACGTTTTTCCGAAGATGAATACAGACAGAATCCCTGGTTCCGGCAACTCTGCCAGGCGCTCTTGTCGTGCCGGACAGAGGCCGAATTAGCTGATTTTTTGCGTGACATAGCCACCCTGCCAGAGTTGCAGTCCTTAGGTGAGCGGCTAGAAGTTGCTAAGCAATTAGCAAAAGGGAAAACCTATCGCGACATAGTTGATACAACAGGAGCAAGTTCAGCAACAATTTCACGAGTGTATAGTTTTTTGAGTGACGGCGCAGGTGGGTACAAACGAATCTTAAAGAAAGAGCATACCGGCAAATCACCCTCCAGGGTTGGTTTGCGTCGTTCTTAATTTTTTTAAGCACGTTGTTAACGAGCCCTGTCACGAGGGCTTGTTTTCGTTTGTGGTCAACGAAAAAATAGTGTGGAGTTGAAAAGTGTCGAAAAGAATACTTGTGGTTAACCCTCCCCGCATCGGGCGTGAGGACTATGGCGATGTCGCTTTTGACGAGCACGGAGTTGAGGTGACCCCAACGCAGGGTGAAACTGCCACGAGATTGGTTTATCCGCCGTCGGTTGAAGTTCTTACCAATTCGAGTGGGATCACCAACCGCCGGCTTCGTCTTAATCTTCAGCCGACCAGTGAGGAGCAAGTTACGTTCGACTGCATCTTTGGCTGGTACTCCTGGGAGGAAGGGTTCGAGAATCGACAAACCGATCCGCGTCTGGCGCCGTAGAAGGTGACAGTCGCAAGATTTCACGTCGTTACCATTGGAGGTAAACAGCAATGGATCCTTTAAAGTTGGTACTTTGTAATGGTTCTCTTTCGGCCAGTCTGCGTGTGTATCTCGGACGGGCAGGCTACGACATAGGTAAGGCTGATCGCAGAGGATATTGTGGAACATCCACAGATGGAAGCATCGAATTTTGGGAACGAGACCGTCGTATGGTTCCGTATCTTGTGGCAGGTGGGTACGACGCTGGTATCACTGGCCTTGATCTCACGCTTAACAGCTGTGTTCAAGGTCTGCGACAGATAGCTGGTCTCTGCTTTTCAAGAGCGACCAACAATCCAACGCGTTGGGTGCTGGCAAGCAAGGGTACGTGTGATCTATCCGGCTCGCTACGAATCGGATGCGAGCTAGAGAATTTACCCGCGCTTCTTCTGCCGGCATGTCCTTACCCAATTCGTGATTACCAAGTGGTGAAGCTTGAAGGCAATGAAGAAATGGCCATTGAAGAAGGTCTCTGTGATCTGATTCTCGTGGTTACTGAAACTGGCAGCACACTTCAAGCCCTCAGTCTTACCATCCTGCCTGGTTGCGAACGTTTGCTCGTTAGCGTTCCTCAAATCATCGCAAAAGGTAATCTCTGTGATGAGAAAGAGGAGGCCTTGCAAGCGCTTAGCTTCGCTCTTACGGCAGTGATCGGAGGGTCGGCTCATGTAATGCTAACGTTCGACATTCCCAAATTTGCCCTCAGTTCGCTTCAGCTGCCTGGTGAGGTAGCGCCCACGGTATCACCGCTTTTACGCGAAGGCTGGTGTGCCGTGCAGATTTGTATCGATAGAAGCGATATTGGGAAGGTCGGTCGTTTAGTTGAGTTGGCAGGAGGTCGTGCCATCGTCGCACAAGACATCCTGGCCTACTCCGACTCAAGTCGTACAGCGAGGTAACAAGGGAATTTCAGCGTAAAAAGGGGCTGTCTGACAATGTTCAGACAGCCCCAACTACTATTAACGTGGACATCAAATTGTGGAGTATAATGAAAGAACAAGTAAAAAAAGTATTTATGGACGAGAAAAGACACACACCAATTGATGAGATTGAAAAAGATCTCGACCATGCGGCGCTAAAAGAAGCCGAGCATAGTAAGATGTTAGCCTATTTAGAGAAGGCAAGAGATCTTGGAAAGTTTGATGCAACAAATCCAGGCATAGATCAGAGTATGACGCCTAGGGAACACCTTCACATCGGAAGCTCAGTTGAGGGGTTGGGTTATCATCCAAATTTACCGTTCGGCTTTCTTGGTGGTAGCTCACTAGAAGTAATCAATAGAGTTCGAGAGGAAATGAATAAAGATGGAGCACGTCGGTTTTTTTGTGAAACCCCCGAAGGGAAACCCATGTATGTATTAGTTGAGTTTCTTCCACTGACAGAACAGGCATTACTAAGCGAAGAGCCAACGGTAACGTTTAAAATAGTGGGTGCGATGTCCCACGTAGATGAACCAATGCCAATTCCAGCGAATGCTGAAGCGTACCTGATTGCAAAAATGCAAAAAGTGCAAATTGCAGCAAAGAAGGAACCAAAGTCGTATGGGTGAATACCCATGATTAGACAAGAAAAAATACCAACGGACAATGGTGGATATATTGCTGCGGCTATACATCACCCACCACAGACGACAGATTGCTTAGCCATTCTTTGCCCTGGCTGGTTAGATTCAAAAGAGTATAATCATTTGGTATTTTTGGCCGACGATTTAGCAAACGAGGGTTACACGGTTGTTCGTTTTGATCCAACAGGCACTTGGGAAAGTGAAGGCGATACACCACATACCGTTTCTGAATACCTCAATGATATAAGATCTGTTTTGGAATATATGCTTGAAACGGGCAGTTTCAAGCACGTGCTTCTCGGTGGGCATAGCCGTGGGGGAATGGTTTCTATTCTTTACGCTATTCGTGATTCTAGAATCTCTACTGTCCTGGCCATAATGACCCCCTACAGTATTGTCAGAACACAAACAAAAGACACCATTGAAGCATGGAAAAGTAAGGGTTACCGCATTTCTTTACGAAACGTACCAAATAGTAAAGAAATAAAAGAATTTCGCGTGCCGTATTCACACGCCGAAGATGCAGAGATGTATAATGTTCTAGAAGAGGTTAAAAATCTTCACACGCCATTGCTTCTTGTGACAGGGGATGTAGACACAGTTGTGTCACCCGATGATGTTAAGCAGATTTATGACAAAGCCAATGAGCCAAAGCAGTTCTTGACCCTGGAAGGCATTGGGCACGATTATCGTCATAATGATGATGAAATTAAAATCGTGAATGAAGCTGTATTGAAAGCTTTAGAATCTTTCGAGTAACTATGACAAAATTTTTTCTTGCCGCTCTTTTAGTCATTGGATTATTTATTACGTACCAGTGCGTTCGGACGATGCGCTACATTCGTATTGGGAGAGCCATTGAACAAAAAACAATTCCTTTTTCACGTTCGGTGGAATCTCCTCAACTGCGCATACTTGTTATCGGGGATAGTAGTGCGGTTGGGGTTGGGGCAGGAGCGCCAGAAGAATCAGTGGCAGGTCGACTTGGAGCATTTTATCCAGATGCAGAAATTGTGAATGACGGCGTGAGCGGCGCTAGAACCGCCGAGCTCATCCCACGTTTAGCCGCTCGTGCTGGTCAGCATTTCGACCTCGTTCTTCTTCAGATTGGCGGCAATGATATTGTTCGGCTGACGGACGTCGATGAACTTGCGAAAAGTATTGAGGGCGTTCTCGACGGTGCTGTCGCAATTAGTGACCACGTTGTACTTGTCAGCTGCGGTAATGTTGGCACAGCAAAACTGTTTCCACCCGGAGTGCGTGCGATTCACGAGCGACGGACGCGAGTTGTGAGGGAACTATTTATGCGCACCGCGAACGAAAAACGGGTTCCATACATTGATCTTTTTCGTGAGGCATATGCGGACCCCTTTGCCCGAGAACCGAAGCGGTTTTATGCGGCAGATTGGTTTCATCCAAGTGGCGAAGGATATGGGGACTGGTTCGGTTTCATAGAGCGTGCTTTGCCAGATTTGGCAAAATAGCAGTGCTTCTCGCAACTGGATTTTAAGTCGAAAAGATGCTAGAATAACTCAATGAAATTGAATATACAAACAAAGTTGCTTGTCCTTTTGCGCGTCACTTTGGGCGCGCTATTTGTGTATACCGGCCTACTTAAACTGTTTACGCCGGGCTGGTCGGCGGCGGGTTATTTAGCCGGTGCAAAGAATTTTACTGCTCTGTATGCCTTTCTTGGTCAGCCGGGCATTATCGAATGGGTCAGTCTTATAAACGAGTGGGCGCTCACGCTTTTGGGCGTGGCACTTATTACTGGTTTGTTCCTTCGGGTGGCTGCACCTCTCGGCGCCTTACTCATGCTGCTGTATTACGCCGTTTTACCTTTTCCTTTCCAAAGTCCAAATAGCTTTTTAATCGATGAGCACATTATTTACGCGCTAGTACTCCTGGTGTTGGCATCTGCGAACGCGGGTCGTCATTTAAGCATTCAGGCACTTTGGCGGTCACGTCGTACACTATGAGCACAGTCATTACTTGGATTCGAACCCACTACGTTTGGTCGGCTGTTATTGCGGTTGTCATAGTTGGTATTGGTTTCGGCATTGTTCGAAGTCGTTCGGGTGGAGATACGACGTTTGAAACGATTGTTGCGCGTAAGCAAAATATAACGCAGACCGTTGAAGTAACCGGCAAGGTGAAGCCTGCGTCGGCGGTGGACCTGGCGTTTGAAGGCACGGGGCGAGTGGCGGCGGTTAGCGTTATCGTTGGCGCCAAAGTGGCACAAGGGGATACGCTGGTTCGATTGGAAGGTGCCACATTGTCTGCCTCGGTTTCTGAAGCGAATGCAAATGTCACGAGTGCCTTAGCTCGACTTAAGCAACAAGAGGCATTATTGGATGCGGCTCGGGCAGAGTATGACGAGCTTCTTCGTGGCCCAAGAACTGAGGAGCGAACTATTTCTGCTACGAAGGTGGCTCGTGCTGAGCAGACATTGGCGGACAGTAAGAAAAAATTAATTGATTCCACAAGCACCTCTGACACGGCGCTGCGTAACGTTTACGCCAGTGCTGGTGACACACTGCAAGATGCGTATCGAGTCGCAGACGATGCGTTGGCGAAGCAAGTTGATGATTTTTTTCTTGACCAAGGTTCAGGTACGCCACGACTTTCTTACGTAACCGCTGACACACAATCTGGAATCGATGCCGAGAATCAGCGTCTGGCGGCTGGCTTGGCAGTGCAGTCGCTAGCCACACTTGCAACTGTCGACGTTACAAACGGTGCTGCGGTTACAAGTGCGCTTTCTGTTGCTGTTAGTAAGCTGCGAATTGTGCAAGCTATGTTGGAACGTTTAGCCGACACCTTGAATGTATCGACTAGTTTAAACAGCACTTCACTCGCAACGTATAAAGCTAATCTCAACACGGCTCGAACAAATATTAATGCGTCAATTAGTGCAATTAATTCACAGTCGCAGAGTATAAGTGCTCAGCAGGCCACAAACCAGGCCGCTACCACCACAGCGCAGGCAGCGGTAAATGATGCGGAGCAAGCCGTAATGGCTGCTAAAAATGAGCTAGCCTTACTTGACGCCGGGGCGTCTTCGGAAAAATTGAGAAGCGAAGCCGCCGCGGTAAAGCAGGCAGAAGCGAATGTCGCTTCGCAGCGGGGAGATGTCGAGCGTGCGCAAGCTGCTGCGGCAAGCGCTCGAGCAGAGTTGGCGAAGGCAACGCTACGGGCGCCGATAGCCGGCGTCGTGACGGCCGTTGCTATTGAACCGGGAGAAATAGTGTCTGCCAATAAAACTATCGTTTCGCTTATAGGTGACAGCGCCTATGAAGTTGAATCATTTGTACCAGAGGCAGAAATCTCTAAAGTCAAAATAGGGGATGATGCAGCTATTACGCTGGACGCTTATGGCAGCGATGTTGTTTTAACGGCAGTGGTCACCAGTGTTGATCCTGCGGAAACTGAAGTTGAAGGGGTAGCAACGTACAAGATGGTACTACAATTTACCGGGCAAGATGAACGCATTAAATCAGGCATGACCGCTAACATAGTGCTCACGACTGGCGAACGTACAAATGTTTTGGCAATTCCTCAACGAGCAATTTTTAGTCGCGATAGAATAAAGTACGTTCGGGTGCTGGTGGGCGAGTTACCAGAAGAGGTAAAAGTAACAACGGGCCTTAATGATATTTTGGGCAACGTTGAAATTCTTGAAGGCTTAGAGGAGGGTGACACCGTTATTGTTTCGGAAAAAGCAAAGTAGAGTTTTTGCCAGCGCATTGGTCGAGGAAAAAAAGAAGCCCGCGCCTAAAGGTCGACGCGGGCACAACGGACTGGCCTACCGGCCGGTGGACTAGCGCGCTACTCGCCACACCTGCTGCAGAAGACTCTGCTCTCAGTGAGCGCCCGCGCCGTTTCCAGCAGGGCTTCGTATGAAATCGGGAGGGACTTCCTCCCACATCCCGCGCATTCCAGCACGTACGTTGCGCCCGCAGGCAGCGCTGGCACGTCCAGCTGCTGCGTGTCGATCCGCATGACGGCACGAATGCTCGGTTGAGTACCCTCGGTTGTTGCGTTCATAAGCCACCTCCTGTGGCGTCGCCGGTCTGTTTATTGGCGACTATTCTACCCTAGCATTCCAAAAGGAAAAGGCAAGAGCTAGCCAATATCCATGGCTGAGGGGTCTTTTTGGCGCCGAGGGGGTGGTGCAAGTTGCGGTAGGATGTGTGGGGCAGCACGTTCCTCAATCTCAGTTTCTTCATCAGGATACTTCTCATCATCCGACTCAGTTACGCTCTCAACAGGTAGTCGCGTTAGTGGAGCGTTGTGAAGTTCCACCGGTGCAGCGCGCGCTGTTGGCGTCGCCGTCGATTCGTGCTGCCGCACAAGACGATGCAGCTCAGGAACGTGCTCTGCGCTTAACGCGTTAACAATTTTTTTTAAATCTTTTCTATCTGACGAACTAATTACTCCAGCCCGTTGCGCTTTCCAGCCCGCTTTCTGCATCCGTCGTCGAGCGAAGTAAGAAATACTCGTTGCGCCAGTGGGCAAGCGTTTTAGTTCGTCACCAATAATATTTGCAATTGTGCTGAGATCTTTTTTTGAAAGGTTTTTGGCTTCTCGGCGGACAGCTCCACCCGACCATTTAAAACGTCGGAGCTGACCAGCCAATCCCTTGTGGCGAGCATCACCAAACCGGCCAGATTGAAAATGGCTGCCCGTGCCGGCTTTAGACAGGTCAACGCTTGCGTCTTCTTTATGAGATTGCATTTTTTAGACGTAACTTGAATGTTTTGCTGGTAACGTATACAATTATGACATATTTCATGGGTTTTTTCAATATGACTACTACAAAAAAATACAGTATTGCATTGGTTCTTGTGGTGCTCATAGGTCTTTTTGGGCTGAAAGTAGTACTGAACCAAGGCACAACACCACCACAAACTGAAACACCGGACAGACCTGTTGTGGATTTGGTGACACCAAGCGAGGGCGAAACAGAACAACCCGCGGCGCCAGTACAGCCACCGGTAGATGAACCTGTCGCAGAAACGAAACTTCCCGTGAAAATAAATATTACTGTTCCTTTTACTTCGCAAGCGCCATTTGGCGATTGGGATGATCAACGACAGCAAGATGGTTGTGAGGAGGCGTCAACGTTGATGGCGGCGAGATGGATTACTGGCGAGTCATTAAATCCAACAACGGCATTGGCGGAGCTAATGAAAATTTTTTCTTGGGAGGTTGAAGCCTTTGGAGCCTCGAATGACACCAATGCGGCAGATACTGCTCGCATTTTGACTGACTATTTTAAAGTCCCACAGGTCACGGTGAGTCGAGACGTTTCGGTTGCCAGTATTCGTAGTGCGTTGGCTTCTGGTAAGGTCGTCATTGTGCCTACTGACGGTCAAGCCTTGGGGAACCCATATTTTAGTGGTGATGGACCAGAGCGCCACATGCTTATCATTATTGGGTACGATGATTCGACAAAACGCTTTATAGTGAATGACCCAGGTACAAAGCGGGGTGCTTCGTATCAGTATAACTACGACGTGCTTTTCGACGCTATTCGAGAGTACCCGTCGGGTGTGCATCAGCCAATCGTTGCGGATCGAAAAGCAATGATTATAGTTGCCAAATAGTAATTTACTCATCTTTTTTCTTGCAAAACGAAAATGGAAAAGAAAAAACCATTGACTCCAGAAGAGGAATTGCAACGACTTGCCACAGAGTTTTACGAACGCTTTCAGCGTGGTGGTAGCGGCATACGCTCTGTTGTTCGAAACATTGCGCTGGTCGTTGGTCTGCTCATTATTGTTATAAATAACCCCTTACTTTTAAGTTTACTTCCTATGGACATTACTTTTGTTCCAGTACTTATAGTTTTGTTTGTTGTACTCATAAGTATTCGGCAGGTTAACCAGTACGAGCGGGGAGTGAAGTTTCAATTTGGAAAATTTCGACGCATGGTAGAACCAGGTTGGCGTTTGGTTTGGCCAATTATTCAAAACATGACCAAGGTGGATATCCGCGTAAAGGTTACTGACGTCCCGTATCAAGAAACGATTACGCGCGACAACGTTTCGGCGCGTATTAACGCTGTTCTTTTCTACAAAATTACTGACGTAGAAA
Source organism: Patescibacteria group bacterium (assembly GCA_041675205.1). Taxonomy (NCBI): domain Bacteria; species Patescibacteria group bacterium. The sequence continues at coordinate 57,911 of JBAYUF010000005.1, forward strand.
AAGTGATTATTGAAGTTGAAAATTTTCGAGATGCTGTTTCTCAGCTGGCGCAAACCACCATGCGGAATGTTATTGGTGAAATGACGTTAGACGAGTTGCTTTCAAATCGCGATGCTGCCGCCGAGCGTATTCGAGAAATCATTGATAAAGCCAGTGATCCATGGGGCATTAAAGTAGAGTCCGTTGAGTTAAAAGATATTGTGCTTCCTGAAGATATGGTGCGCACTATTGCGAAGCAAGCAGAAGCCGAGCGAGAACGACGAGCAGTTATCATTAACTCTGAAGGTGAAGTATCGGCCGCTGAGAATTTGCGGAAAGCTGCGGAAATATTGTCTGGCTCCCCAGGCGCACTGCATCTCCGTACATTGAATAGCATCAACGACATTTCGAGCGACGCATCAAACACCATAGTATTCGCCGTGCCACTCGAGGTACTCAAAGCATTTGAACGGTTAGGTAAATAGGTCGTTTCTTTGGCGATGCTCTTTGGTAAAAAAATAGTTGTCGTCATGCCGGCGTATAACGCCGAGCAAACAGTGCGACAAACGTATGAAGAAGTACCAAAAGATTTTGTTGATGAGGTAGTTCTTGTTGACGACCAGAGTGTTGATCAAACAGCCGCCGTTGCCGCTTCGCTTGGCATACGGACAATCAGCCATCCGAAGAATACGGGGTATGGTGGCAATCAAAAGACATGCTATCGAGAAGCTTTGCGACTCGGGGCGGATGTTGTTGTTATGTTGCATCCGGATTATCAGTATTCGCCAAAACTTGTACTACCCATGGCGGCGCTCATTGCCAGCGGACAGTATGATGCTGTGCTCGGCTCACGATTTATTTCGGAAGGCGCCATGAAAAACGGTATGCCGTTGTATAAGTATGTTTCAAACCGTTGTCTGACCTTGTTTGAAAATTTGTGCACCGGCAAACGACTTTCAGAGTATCACACGGGCTATCGTGCCTTCTCGCGACGTGTACTCGAGTCGCTGCCGCTTGCCGAGAACTCTGACGATTACGTATTTGATAGCCAGATGCTAGCGCAGGTGTTGTATGCAGGTTTCAAAGTAGGTGAAATTTCTTGCCCGGCGCGATACTTTCCTGAAGCTTCATCCATAAATTTTCGCCGTTCGGTTCACTATGGGTTTGGTGTGCTAGCAACGTCACTGCAATATCGACTCAATAAACTTGGGGTAATGAAGACTGGTCGGTTTCAGAATATTCAATTTCCCGACACGTTGTAGCGCTCAGCATTCTCTAGATGAATGAGCGCGGTCTGTAGTGCCTGGTAGCTGTAGTCAATTCGCGTAATTCTGTTTTTTGTAAGGACACCAATGATGCCGAGATTTTCACGGAAAGAACCGTCTTTGCTGTAGCCGAGTTCGACCGCTGCATCGGTTGCTTCCAGGCCGGCTTTCATTTTTGCAATTATTTCAGATTGATACTCAAAGCAGCTGGACAACCCAAGGTGTACATTTGTGCCATCCCAGATGGCGCATGCGGTTGTATCCATGTGTCCAGTTTTTGTATAGGGGACGTCAATAAGTCCGGATTCAAGGCCAACGCCATAGTCTCCACCTAGCTCCATAAGGGCGGCACGAGCACGGTCAGCCGCTCCACGAATTGTTTCTTCAAGGTTCATTGGTTGTGCTGGCACAGAAGTTTTAACACTGACACCAATAACTTCGGCGTTTGCTAATAGTGGGTATTCACGAACAGCTCTTCGAACGGCTTCCAGCTTCGCTTCGTTTTTTGTGCCGACGATAATTCGCATAGTTACTATTGGTTGCTGCTTTGCAGTATAGCAAATAAATTGAACGCACTTGTCTTCTGCGCCTGACAAGCTACTATACAACCATGTTTATTGTGGAAATTGCAATCGTTGTTTTTGGCCTCTGCCTTTTTGAGGTAATTTCTAGCATTGATAACGCCATAATCAATGCCGAAGTTTTAAGTGGCATGGGTGCTAAAGCGAGAAAGTGGTTTTTGTTGTGGGGTTTGTTATTGGCAGTTTTTGTCGTTCGAGGGTTGTTGCCCCTATTCATTGTTTGGGTCACCGCGCCCGAGCTTGGGTTTTGGGGAGCGTTAACCGCAACGTTTAGTAGTGACCCTCAGGTGCTCGCCGCGGTGGAAATGGCAGCGCCGATACTACTCACCGGCGGCGGTGTCTTTTTGATTTTTTTATTTTTCCATTGGTTGTTCTTGGAAGATAAGAATTATGGTCTACCACATGAAAAGTTTTTTTATCGTTATGGCCTGTGGTTCTATACCGTGGTTTCGATAATACTTGCAGCAATAGTATGGTTTACTATTCATGAAAATCCCTTGATGGCGTTTAGTGCCGTGGTTGGGTCAACGGCGTTTTTTATTACCCACGGGTTTAAACAGAACGCCGAATTGGCTGAAAAGGATTTATTGACGTCGCACCGTTCGGATATGAGCAAGATTCTTTATCTGGAGGTTATTGACGCCACTTTTTCGGTTGACGGAGTTCTCGGTGCATTTGCATTCACCTTATCCGTGCCGCTTATTTTCTTTGGGAATGGTGTGGGTGCCTATGTTGTGCGGGAGCTTACAATTAGAAATGTCGAGAATATAAAAAAGTATTTGTTTTTGAAAAATGGTGCGATGTATTCGATTCTTTTCTTGGGAACCATAATGCTGCTTGACGCTTTTGGTGTGCACGTGCCAAGTTGGGTGTCGCCACTGACCACGTTTGGAGTGGTCGGGTATTTCTTTATGAAGTCGAAGCGGGAGATGGTGGTTAGTGGTTAGTAGCGGGTGGTCTATTATGGAGTCGTCTTTATAGCCCGCGAAGAAGTGTCTAGCCAGGATTCAGGAAGAAGTTCAAACATTTTTATATTTCTATCTTGCGCTACGTGAACAAGCGTTTCTTTGTTGTTGGCGTGTATTTGAAGCAGTAGTTCTCGACAGCGACCACAGGGTGGAATAACAGTTCCGGAATTTTTAACCGCCAACATTTCTACAACTTCAGATTCACCTGATTTTAACATTTCAGCCACTGCTGCGTGTTCAGCGCAAAAGCCAAGACTGCAGTCAGTATCAATGCAGATTCCCGTATAAATATTTCCATCCTTCGTTTTTAGGGCGGCTCCGACCCCGCCACAACTTGCAAAAGGGGTTAGTTGACGGCCAGCACTTATCGCAAATGCTTTTTGGTAGAGTTCTTCAAAATTATTCATATTACCTTAAAAAAATTTCGATTGTTCGAAATGTATATTAATGACGTTGGGCTGGTCCCGCTGCTGCGGGACTACTAGCTGTTGAAACATTCTGACTACATCAGAATGATCATTATCGTTGCGGGACCATATTCCCGGGGTTCGTCGGCCATGGGCATCGCCGAACCCTTCGAGTCCCGACGCACAACAAACTGTTGTTGTCCTCCAGCCCTCAGTCACGATGTTCTCCCGCCCTGTGGCGGGACTACTGACTTTCAAAACATTATGACAACGTCATAATGCACGTTAGTGTGGTCGGGCTGGCGGGACTCGAACCCGCGACCTCGTCGTCCCGAACGACGCGCGCTAGCCAACTGCGCTACAGCCCGATATGAGGAAATTTGGAACCTAGTTTATTCGTCATTAAACAAGGTTAGCCAAGTATAGCTGGCACAACGTTTTTACTCAATTAGCGGGATTGACCGTAAAAGCCATTAATCTTCCACAAAATGTATAAGCTTCTGTTGAAGCACTTCAATTTTATCCGGTAATTTTGCAGCCATTGCGAGCGCCAGTTTTGCTGCCTCAGCGTCAGTTGGTCCTTCTCGAAGTGAAATACCAAGCTGCTGTGCAGTTTCTAGTATTTCGTCAGACTTTGTTTTTCGATTTTTTAACATCAGTTCAAGTGGCTCCAAAATGAACTGTCTTTGATTCGGAATAAAGTTTTTTGCAAGCTTGAGAAGCGCTGAGCAGTAGCTATAAATAGCGTCGTCATCAAATCCGCTTAAAGCCGCCTTGCCTTGTAAAGTAAAACGGACATGACTATCTGGCGGAACAAAAATTGTTTTACGGTCAAAAGTAAAAGGTTCAGGAATGGCACTGTCGCTTGGTTGCACGGTAAGCCCTTTTTCGTACACCGCTGTTGCTAAAAATTTAATTAACTGTGAAATGGCGACTAAAATTTCGGGGTCGTTCATGTCTGGCGCACGATGTTCAATCGTGCCTACAGAATTTATTCGTATTGGATTCCATGAGGCGTCTAGCAGGGAGCCACGTTTTGCAAGTGAGCGTGCCTGTATACCAAGCTTATGTAGAGTAGCTTTCCAGTTGTGGGATCGTTGCTGAATAACATGTAGTAAATTCCCTCCGGTAGCTTCGTATGGTTGAAGTGCTCCAAGGTCTTGATAATTTGCATAGAGACCACCGGGATAATTAAATGGTTTTCCGCCTCGGTAGGCAATTATTCGGCTAGCTTTCCCGAGTCGTGTTCCTTGGTAAAAAGGTGATGATTGAGAAAAAGCAATCAGTGCCGGGTCCATGGCTATAAACAGATTATGTACATTCACGAGGTTCGTCTGTTGATTAGAAAAAAATCTATATACAAGATTCTTTGCAGTTTTACTATATACACCGCGCGGTAATGTAAAGTGGCAGTGCATGCCAGCGCACCGGCCAGCAATTGCAAAGCGTTGTTTACCAAAAATTTCTTCTTGTGCTCTATATCGTGGGGCATTCCGAATCGCCGGCGTGAATGTTCCCGGGTATGTTCCGAGATGGTAAATAACTAACTCCTCCTTTTCTGCGGCGGCTAGCAAAGCTTTAAAGTCCTCCATGGACTGCCACATAATATTTGGCAAGTTTGTATGCGGCTTCGTTCGTAGCTCAATCAGGTTTTCAGATGCCTCGTATGTTGCATCTACGCTCGGGCTATCTGCACGTAATCGTTTAAGTAAACGGTCTGCGCCATTATGAATATACCCATCCTTGTCAAGAATGTGGAATTCAAATTCAATACCGAATGTTAGGTGTTTCAGCGGAACAGCGTTTATTTTTGTCATAACACAAAAACCGAGTTTTGCTCGGTCTTAAAAGTTAAAACGATAAATTTTGTACCTGCATATAGACACATACTTATTATAGTTCAGCACCGTCTCTTTTGTCGAGCACCATTGCACGATTTTTTTTGTGACGTACACTGGAATTATATGTGGGAGAACGAGCGCGAAACGCTCATGCGACAGGGGTCTATTGTGCTGCGCCTTATGGCAACAGCAGAGAAAAGTCGCACCATGGCGAGAGGTCAGCAAAAGAATGGCGTTGTTAAAATAGACGTTAGAGAGCCTGCTTCGAAAGGACAAGCCAATCGCGCCATTCGTGCCTATCTTGCCGATGTCTTTCGAGTACCGGTTGAGAATGTTCGTTTGCTTTTGGGCGTACGCAGTCCACGCAAACAATTTAAAATAATGCTTTAGGGTGTGGCTATACAACAAGCCGATTCAAGTGACGATTTGTTTGCCGCTCGCGGCATAGAAGAAAAAAAGCAATTCGCACCACTAGCAGACCGCATGCGGCCGAGTACGCTTGCTGAATTTTTTGGGCAAACACATTTGGTTGGTGAAGGCACGTCACTGCGTCAGGTGCTCGAGGCTGATGCGGTGCCTTCAATGATTTTGTGGGGGCCGCCAGGGTCGGGGAAGACAACGTTGGCTCGCATTGTCGCTCATATGACTGGTTCGACGTTTATTTCTTTCCACGCAGTAACGGAAGGGGTGGCGGCATTACGGAAAGTTATTGCCGAAGCCGCCGAGCGGCTTAACTTATATCATTCGAGAACGATTTTATTTATTGATGAGATTCATCGCTGGAGTAAGGCGCAGCAAGACGCCCTGTTGCCGCATGTTGAAAATGGAACCATCACCTTAATCGGAGCGACAACGGAGAATCCATCATTTGAAGTCGTCAGCGCTTTGCTATCTCGTTGTCGTGTTTTTACGTTTCAAAAACTTACCACCGATGAAGTTGCGGCTATCATACATCGGGCGTTGTCTGATCGCACGATGGGTTTGGGTAATATTCGTGTGGCTGCGCCAACAGTTTTGTTTTTGGCAGCCGCGGCGGATGGTGACGCGCGTGTGGCGCTCAACGCATTAGAATTTGCTGTAAAAGCAGCGGTGCGACAAGGACGTATGGACATTACAAAAGAAGACATTATCCAGGCGTTATCCTCACCACAACTACCGTACGACAAAAATGGCGAAGAACATCACAATATAATCTCAGCGCTTCATAAAAGTATGCGTGGCTCAGACGCTAATGCGTCGCTCTATTGGCTGGGTCGAATGCTCGAGGCAGGGGAGGATCCGCTCTACGTGGCTCGGCGATTGGTTCGTTTTGCGAGTGAAGATATTGGCTTGGCGGATCCGAACGCCTTAGTGGTGGCGGTTGCCGGTTTTCAAGCGACGCACGTCATTGGCATGCCCGAGGCGAACGTCGTGCTGGCTGAAGTTGCGGCGTATTTAGCGCGGGCACCAAAATCTAATGCGGTGTACACGGCTTATGGAGCGGTGCAGGAAGCTATTCGTGACACTGGCGCTCTTCCTGTGCCGCTCCACCTTAGGAATGCGCCAACTGCACTTATGCGAGAATTGAATTATGGAAAAGGGTACCAATATACGCCAGAAGCAAAAAAGCGTGGAGAAGCATTAGCGCAGACCTATTTGCCAGATGAAATCAGTGACCACGAATTTTTTAAAGCGGACGCTTAAAAAAGACCGGCCGGCTACCTCGAGAGAGAGCGTAGCCGGCCTTGGTGCGGGGGAGCGGTTGTCCTGACGGCGCGGCGTCAGGAGGTGGGGAATAGGACCGACCAGATGATCGGTCCGGCGACAAAGATGAAGATGAAGGTGAGGCCGATGATGCCGACCTTCCTCTTGGTCTCTTCACTCCAGCCGATGTTCGAAGGTGCCTTGGAAGGTACGATGACCTGTCGCTTCTGTCGGTTTCGACTCATGGCGTTGCCTCCTTGTTGCTATTTGGCGATTGTTTTCTGTGCGAGCGTCTGTCGCCTCGCGCGGGAACGATTCGCAATGACTTGCAGTCGCACGATTCCGAAAATCGAAACGACGATGAACGCGAGTGGGAACCACGCGTCCTTCTTGAATTGTTCGGCGACCAGAACTATCGCGCTCGCGAGCGCCACAATTCCAAAGCCGAGTTGGTACGCACGAAGCAGTTGCACGTTTCTCTTGCCTCCTTGTCTATCGCTAAGCGAGTCGACTCGCTTTTTTATCATTTCACAGCCACTTTGTCAACGCTTCTTTGAGTTGGTATACTGTGGTTACTATGACTGATGAACGTTGGGACGAATTAATCGGACAATTGAAAGATGCTGGTGTTGTTGAGTCGGAAGTTGAGGAGACGCTGGAAGACCGGCCGGGTGTGGTAATTCGGGTTATCGCTAAAACTCCCGCTGGGCGTGTTTGCTTATCTCGCACAACACAGCCGCGCAAAATAGGCGAAAAAACTTTTTTTGCTAAACGGTCTAGTTCCACGGCCGCAGTAGAAAACGTTTATGACGAAAAAGACGTTGTGCATGTTTTCACCGTAGAACGTGAAATAGACGGTGAATGGTCGGAAATTAGGGCAAGTGACTTTGGCCTTGGATAACTATGAAAAAACACGACCTACTACTACTTTTTCTTGCCGTCATCACCATACTTGCGGTAAATGTTTCCGTACAAGCTATGAATGCAGTGGTTCTGACACAAGCGACACAGGTTGCTTCAAAACCGTCTCCCGTTGACACGAAAGCGTACCAAAATGGTGCGGCCGCAGCGCTTACAAGTTTCGTGGTGGCGTATCAAGCTGACAGTAAAGAAGAGCGTGTGGTTGCGATAACAAATGCCCGAACCGCACTCCTCGCATTGCGCGTACCGATGGATCTTAAAGACGTGCATTTGGATTTGGTGCTAGCGCTCGATGCTTTAGCAGCGGCTGAAGCAGCAGAAAACGAAGTAGCCATGAGCAGTGCCCTGGCTGGGTTACGAGCCATTAGTGTTGCTAACCCGTGGTTAGCGGCTGGGCAATAAGTATTCTGTGCGCAACTACGCTTTAGGTTTACTACAATGGTTGCGCCAGCTATACAACCGTTTGCGATACGCTGGCCGGGGGTTTCTTTTGACGCTGCGTCAGCAACCAGCACGGCGACTACTACCAATAATAAGTGGCGTCGTTTCTATTAGTCTTTTTGAATTTGTACTGTTTCGCCCCGACCTTTGGGCAATAGTGATTCTGCTCATTATCGCCATGGCTGTTACCACGGGTATTGGTCTTATGAACACCCGGCTCACTTTACCAGGTTGGTGGCACACGCTTATTACCCCGGCGCTTCTGGGTATTACCTCGGTCGGGCTTTTGCTTTTTCTCCCTACTGCAACCAGTCGTCAGGTAACCATTATTCTCGTTGCCGCCTTGTTTTTACTGTTTTGGGAAAACATTTGGCGCTATTACTGGGATAGGGCGCGGTATCATGATGAGGCACTTGAAAATATATCGCTGGCGTTAAACACCGCCATCATCTGGTTCTTTTCTCTCTTTGCGTTTAATGCACTACTCGACGCCACGATTTTCCCTGGCATTATTGCAAGCAATGCACTCCTCATTGGTTCAGGGTTAGTGGTGGCAATCGTTTTCTTTATCGATTACCGCACAATTTGGGTGCAACGGTACAATGCAGAAACCGTCTGGCTGCTGCAAGTATCGCAAGCGTTAATTTTAGGCGAACTATTTTGGGTAACCAATTTCTTACCGCACAGTGTTGAAGTAAAGTCTTTCTTGCTGGTTTTGGCGTACTATCTATTTACAAATATTGGCCGGTCATACTTAGACGGCACCCTGCGGTCGTCTGTGCTTCGTCGGTATCTGTACCTTGGCACGTTTACCTTGCTTGCTGTCTTTATTACTGCTAATTGGTTTGTTTAGGGCGGTGTAGATAGGGTAGTTACCATTGACTTTTTGAATAAAAAGTAGTAATTTCTTTGGTCGCCTACAGTCGTAGGGGGCCAGCTTTTCTCGTGAGTAACGAGACTAAGTTGAGCTGAATGTTCACTGACAATCAAAGGTTTTTAGAAGGAGAAATTCCGATGGCCGAGAAATCTGAGACGAAACAGCCGATGGGGTTTGTTTGCCCTGGCTGGGCAAAGCCTCACTGGAATGCCCTCGAGTGCACTATCGAAGAGTGCACCGACGGCAGTCACGTCGTGCTGGACCACTCGTTGAACGGCGTGACCATTTATGCCGGTGCAACGCGTAAAGATTGCAGCGACTGGCTGAATCCCTACTGCTAACCTTCGCTACTGCGAAGCTGACTAAGAAACTGGAGGAACCATGAACGGGATATTTTCCATGACCCAGTTCCTCCAGGAATACCCTGAGGTGCTGGACCCACGTCGATTAGTCGACGATGAGGAACATTACCGGCGATGGATTGCGGCGCGAGAAACGCTCGTCTGGAAGGCCTACGCCGCCAGAGAACGAGCAATTTCGTATCGCGGCTTTAAGGTAGGGTGCGCCGTTTACGCATGGCGACCATATCGAGAAGCCAAAGAAGCATGGCAGGTTAGCGAAGACCCCGCTGACTACATGGGTGTCCGGTGGACGACGTTCACTGGGGCAAACATGAAGACGGCAGAGGATATTCGCCCAGTTTGCGCCGAACAAGTGGCAGTTTCCGCAGCTCGTATGGCTGGCTATACCCGTATCATTGGGATTGTCGTTGTCGGCGAACCGCAAACTGACCACGATAGTGGACTCAGCCACAGAACGCTGCACCCGTGTGGCGTTTGCAGACGAACCCTTGCTGCACTTCCAGAGGTGCATGGCGACACTCCAATTCTGACCGGAGGAATCGATGGAGACGTCATTCATCTCGAAGAGTTCAGCTTGGACGAGCTCGTGCAGTTGCACGAGATTTGATGGTCAACCAACAAGGAGAAGAAACCATGAAACCAACACGTGTGGTCGTCATCGACGACGGCCCCGAAGGCCTGAAAGCGTACCTCGGTACGCTGGATGGAACGGGGACTGTCTACTTCACCCGTTGCGGTGACGGTGGATGCCCGGTGACTCAAGCCGACCCCTCCGAACTTCCGGCGGACGGCTGGGTCGAGAGTGTCGGCGGCGACGAGCTGCACGTCGACGTCGAGAACGTCCGGATTAGTCTGGACGACGGCCGCATCAAGTGGGACGTCAGCTGTGACTGGTTCGAAGTCTCACCGCAGCCCCTGAGCCCCGACGAAGCCTGAGTCAGCCACCCGGCGACGAAGACAACCTACAATCAGAAGACCCCCGCATCGCTTGAAATAATAGTGGTGTCGGGGTCTTTAAACTTTATGAAGTAAAAATGGCGTTTAATGATAGGCTCGCCCCACAGCGAGCCTTCTGCTATTATTCTTTCACTATGGAACAAACAGAGATACCAACGTTTCCACTCGAGCGCAAAGCAGGCGTTCCAGTGCCGGTGTTAATCATTCTGTCGCTGGCTGGCGGTATGGCTGGAGCGGCGCTTCTTTTTTCGTTGTTTCCGGAACTCAGAAAAGCAGTAATCCCACCGGGTACAGAGTCTGTCATTGTGTCGTCTCCTGGTACGGTGGTGGTTGAAGAGGGGGCACGAGTGGTGGATGTTGTTCGGCAGAGCAAAACAGTTGTCGCTTCGATATTTAAGAAAGGTAATACCACCCGTCTTGGCAGCAGTGTTGTTTATCCACACTCCTCGGCAAGTGGCTCGGCAATTATGCTGACAGCGGATGGTTGGTTTGGAACTGTTCAAAACGCCAATGTTTTGGTTGGGGATATCTTGATTGTGGATAATGTTCCTTTCGAAATTAAGACTGTGTATAAAGACAGTGCTAGCCCATTCGTGCTCGGCAAGGTTGAAGGTGCCCATTTCGCCTCTGTTACTTTTTCAGAACCAGATAACGTAGCGGTCGGAATGACCGTTGTCGCCACAACCGGCGAGGAAGATGGCGAGCGTCTTTCACTTGTTTCTTTGACCACACCTTTCGATAGTAGCGACAAGGTACTCACGAGTGACCGCCTCACCTATGGGTATGGGGTTTCCTCACTTCGGTTATCGACCGTTGGAATTCCGGTTTTCAGTTTACGCGGTGACCTCGTGGGCCTGACAACAAGCTCTACGTCTGGCGCAACGGTTTTGGTTCCGGCGGACGTATTGCAGTCACTTCTTGATCAGCAAATTCAATTCTCGAATAGTAAGCGAGCGAGCCTGGGTATTACCTACGTGCGGGCATCAGTGCAGGGGGATGTGAGCGGCATGATTAGAACTGTTGTCGCTAGTGCTGCAAAGAGTGCTTCCATACCGGTTGGTAGCATCATTGTTTCAATTGATGAAGAAATAGTTGAAGACGCAGATATTTTTCGGGTGATATCTAAAAAACAACCTGGTCAAACAGTTACGTTGAAATATCGCTCTGGTGTGGAAAGTTCTCAAATCATTGAGAAGACAGTAATCCTTGGTGAGTTATCCACCTGAGGATAACGTTATTTCCAGCCTTACAGGGATGGAAATAACGTGCCGTATGCAGGTACGACTTACGCTATACGTTATACGGGAGATAGAGGCTATACGGCATACGCCGTAGGTTATACGCCTTACGCTATAGGCTGTACGGAAAGTCACCGTTGGCCGTAAACTACTTGGCGTACTGCGTACTGCGTATGGCGTATAACGTACTTTTCCGCTATACTTTTTAGGTATTTTGTGTTGAAAAGGGCCTGTTTTTAATTATGAATTCACGGGTGTAACATAACCCTCTTTTTTTCGTCTTATTTATTGTCAGCTTACTGCATCTGCAAAGCTCTCCTTGGCAAGAAAAGATACTGCTGTACCGATTGTACGACGGAGACCCGTCGGCTTTCGCAGAGCTCTATGACGCATATGCGCCAAAGATTTACCGCTTCATCTACTTCAAAGTAGGAACACAAGCGGAAGCAGAAGACCTGGCAAGTGAAGTGTTCCTTAAAACGTGGGAGTACGTGAAGCGACGAGAACGACGGATTAAGAATTTTCGGCCGTTCGTTTATCGACTCGCCCACAACGCTGTCATCGACCATTACCGTTCACGCAGTCAACAGCCGCAAACGCAAATCGATGAACAGCTAGCCACGTTCCCGGCCGAGATAGATTTAGCAGCCGATGCCGTTCGAAGTTCAGATTTGGAAATAGTTAGACGAGCATTACTGCTCATTAAAGAAGAGTACCGAGATATTATTTTACTTCGCTACATTGAAGAGTATTCGCTAGCAGAAATTGCCGAGATGTTAGACAAGTCGAACGGTGCCATTCGAGTTACCGCGCACCGCGCCGTCGAAGCCTTGAAGGAAGCAGTTACAACTTTAGAAGCTCGATCTACCAAAGTATAATGACTACAGCCCAGCTTCAAAAACAGCTCCGACACCTTAAGCCATCTGTCGCTCCACGCGCAGAGTGGCTTGCTGCGTCGCGCGCCACATTGATTGCTCGGGTAGCATCTGACGCGGCAACCGCACCAAAACTGAGCACGGCAAATCGATTCCGCATGTTCACCTGGGGCGCTGAAGCACTTTTTGGTAGCGCCGGTTCTTTTGTGATGCGGAGCGGTGTGGCTCTCGCCACGTTAGCGCTCGCCGTTGGTCTGGGTGGCGGCAGCTACGTATTAGCGGCGGTGAATGGCAGTGTGCCGGGCGAAGCGTTGTATAAAGTTAAAGTAGCAATTGAAGATGTTCGTTTGTCAGCTGCTCGTACACCACAGCAGCGGGTCGCCTTGCAAGTTGATTACGCGAGCCGTCGCTTGGCAGAGGTGTCAGTGCTCTCAAACCAGAATGGCGGCAACGTGCCACAGGTGGCGGAGCTCGTTGGTCGGTTTGAATCTACTGTTGCTAGAGCCGCTAACGAATCAGACAGTTCAGAAAATAATGATGAAGCCGCGTCACTGGCGCGACTCGTTGACGATCGGCTTGGTGAATATGTGCACACGCTTGAGAGCACGCAGCAGTCCGGGAATAAGGAGCTGGCGCTTCGTGTTGGTAAAGCTATTGCCGCGGTGAACAGAACGGAAACGAAGACGTTAGAAGTTATTGCCAAAGCTAACCCAGAAGACCCCACGGTGGCAACCAGAATTGACGCCAAGATTAAGAGCACTGAAATTGCGCTCTCGCACCTTGGTGGTGCAAAAGGTGGTTCCGCGGACAAGGCAAAAGAAAATTTGGCAGCCGCCAAAGCCCGAACAGCAGCAGGGGATTATGCAACGGCGATAACGCTTATTCGAGAAGCAGAAGATTTAGTGCTAGAGCTCAACATTCCAGTTGTTGAAGAAGAACCAGCAGACGACACAATCGAACCCGTACCAACCCCAGAAGAAACAGACGTACCAGGGAAGGTAGAGGGTGCTATAGACATACAACCAACAGAACCAGAAGTACAAGATGCACCAGTCAGTTTAAGTAACTAATAACCGCTAACTACCCATGACGGACTTAACCGTACACGGCAGGCATTCGGCGTTTCTGCCCGACAATAGTCGGACTGAATCGCTGGCTGCTTTACAGCCTAACCACGGAACAAAGGTCGATCCGTCATTCGACGGGGGTTCGCGGTTCTCTAAGAGAATCTCGCGTTAGCGGGATAATTAATAGGA
>JBAYUF010000006.1 GCA_041675205.1 Patescibacteria group bacterium
GTAGAAAAAAACTCCACCGTTTTGGTTCGAAACCTTTTTGGTGGAGCTATCTGAAAAAAAGTTAGCGCGAAAACGACGTCATAGCTATCATGTTTACGATTGCACATTTACTTGGTAGTAGTCGTATTTTTTATCAACAGTGATGTGGTGATAGATATATGGTTAATTATCATGGTACGAGATAATATAATCGAACGATATATTGCATATAATATGTGTAAATTGTAAACATAACAACAATAAATTGAAATTGAGGCGATTAAGGCGTTAAACGATCATGATAACGACTACAATGGCGACGCAACGATCCGATATCATCCCGAATGGGTGTGGCTACTGGTGCTAAATTATGTTAAAGATTGAGAATAGGTCATATAATCATTGCGAAGATGGCCGAGATATCAAATGACCCTGCTTTGCAGTGTAAGCGGTGTGGGGAGAATTTCACCGAAATCGAACACTTGACACGACATGTCAGACAAAAAACACCATGTGACCCCGCCCCACTCTCATTGGAAGTCGATCATTCATCGAAGCCCGAGAAAATTAACAAATGTCAAGAATGTGGCAAAGTGTATTCCACTCGCGGCAACCTTCATCGGCATATCAGAACAACGTGCAAATTCAAGAAATTTGACAGGCTGGGAGACGCTACCAGAAAGGCAGAAACATTTAACAAACTATTACATGTTGCTAACGAGCTCATTGGAGAAACTAAAGTAGTTGACATATGCACCGAGGCATTAATATCAAATATATCATCGCAAATGGTGGTGAGTGGTCTTTCTAAGATTCAAGATAGTAACCCACAAACTAATTACAATATTGTCAATGCCGCCATACAAAACAATGTCGTACAAAACAATACCGTACAAACTATACAAAACAATATCGTGCAAAACAATGTGGTACAAAACAATATCGTGCAAAACAACATTGTAATCATTCCATGGGACAGTGACTCGCCTATTACGATAACCGCAGAAGATATCACAGCTGCGTTTGCTGACAATGCTAAACTACAAGACTACATGCAACTTCATGATTACGAACGAACTGACATGAAGGTTGCGCCGCCGTACGTGGCGGAGATGTACGTGGATTTGATTCGCAAAGTTCACCAAAACCCTGCCGCTCAGAACATTTATCTGAACCCCAAACGTTCCGATCAAGTTCTTGTCTATCATTCAACAGGGCAATGGAAAATATTATGTCTGAGTGATGCTTCCGCTCGTTTGCTCAGTGGCGTACACGATTCTATGGGTAAAATAGTATTAAGCGCCGATGGATTGGCTCAGATTCCACCCGATACCCTAAACGCCGCTTCGATTGCGAGAATGATGTACAATGCGGAGCCGGAAGAGTATGCAAAATTGGTTAAAGCTCCCCTTGTGGCGCATCTGGCCAACAATGCCAGCTCTGCCGGCAAGTGACATACTTCTTGCAAACGTGGTCTTTGCGAGGATTTAGCGTTTTTACGGGCCACGGTACCAAATTTGATTGCTCAAACATGGAGAGTATCAAAGCATGGCCGCCAGGTATTACTATCCGGGCGCGATTCATGTAACTCCCTGCGGCAAATGCAATGGAGGCCTTATCGAGGTGACAGACCGCCGGCGCGACATGCTGACCGGCGTTGAGCGGGCGCGGACCCGCAGCGTCAAGTGCGAGGAGTGTAGAGGCGTGGGCCGCATGATTGAGGGCGACACGTACCACGGCGCGGCGGTGGACTGGTGTGCGTGCGAGGGGGTTCTCTACCTGGGAGCGGACAACGACTGTCATGATGCTAGATGCGCGGGGGACGCTAGCGCGCACAGCCACTGCCAAAAATGCGGAAAAGTATCCTACATACGTTGTGAATGCGGTTGTTTAAACCAAGGGACCTGACATTTTTTGTTAATGAGTTATATTTGAACAACACCTTGACTGAGACAAAATGGCGTCAGAAACTATGATTGCGTCGAGCGGTTCTATGACTGTATTGAAGATCAAACAATCCACGGTTTCGATAAGCGCCGCGTTGGAAGAAAAATGGCCAAACAGTACGGCCTTGCTGTACGTCACAACGATCGATAATGGCGATCTAGGACACGACATACCAACCACGTACAAGGTGAAACTCGCGGTCTACTCGAATGAGGACTGTGACGGGGAAAACATGCTATCACCAGGGTGGAGCGATAGCGGACACTGGCACGTGACACAAGAAGCGGCAGTTGGAGGCGTAGTAATTGCATTGCTACATAGTGAAGCCGTCAATACAGCGTACAAAACTCGCACGCCGACATGGAGAACGCTCATTCACTAAGAATCAATGCGGAATGTATCAATTACGTAGACGAGGTCTGAAATCAAGGCCGTTCTTAACAATTATTAAGAACGCCTCGATGTGAGACCTCGGCTAATTGTGTTTTTACAATTCCGTGCGGCGGCCAGTTGTCTAACCAACTCACCTTTGGCGACCTCAATTGTGTTGTTGCCCCTGGTTCTCATTTATGCATCAGTGAGCAACAAATTGTAATAGATTGCCAACCATAGTTTAATCCCGTCCATAATAGTTGAATCGACGAAAAATGATATTCCGCGGCGTGATTGCCCTGGTGGCCTATGGTCGAACCGCCCGCCAAATCTCTTTTGATGACTCTCAACTTTGAGTTGGCCCTGGTTCGCATTTAGGCACCTTTGATCAATAGGTTGGTCACACCTGCTGCTTGGTTTTAGAACTCTGGTTTTAGAACTCTGGTTTTAGAACTCGTGTTTGAACTTGAACCCTACCGCGTTTGCCGAAATTAAACAAGACGTTATATCGATTATAAGCCTCACCGAGCAGACCATGCAGACAGCTCTACCGCAGACAATTATTCAATCCACGGCCTCATTCAGCGCCGCAATGGAAGAAAGGTGGCCCGGCAGCTCGGTGTTGTTAAAATTCGTCACCGACGAGAGTATGTGTCTACTCAAAATTAGAGTGGAAATGGCGGTGTACTCGGGAGAAGACTGCGTAGAAAAGAACCGATTGACGCCATTTTACACTAGTGGGCGTTATGAAACACGAGAATCGGCTGTAGCGTCCGTGGTAATTTCTATTCTGGTAAATACGGGCGGCATTGATGCCACATATGACTCTGGCGCAAAAACGTGGCGATCTCCAATCTGATAAGTTGCGATCCATGAGACGATTTACTTAACCATGTAAGCTATAACATGATATGCAATCATTGTGATATTTATCAGGGTTTTTAGAGTTTTAAAACTGAACGCCATTTTTGTGGAGATTACTCTTATCAATGCAAAGAATCGTTCAATCCACCGCTTCATTCAGCGCCGCAATGGAAGAAAAGTGGCCTGGCAGCATCGTTGTGCTGCTGATAACACCGGTCAACAATAACCGCCATCATGGAACACACATCCACGCCGAACCCATACCAGACACGTACAGCGCGAAAATCACGATCTATTCGAGCGAGGATTGCGCCGAGGAAAACAGATTAGCAGGGCCCTTCGAGAGCAATTCGTGGCATGAAACACAAAAGTCGGCGGTTACTATGGCGGCAATGATGCTATTGCATGCGGAGGACGTTGATGTTGCTGTGCACAAACCAATCGAATTGACGTGGCGGTTTCGGATCTAGCACGGTTACAACGTCTCAGCGAGGGGTCGCTCGGTCAAAAATAATGCTAGTTTATCATGGTTTTAGCGTTTTAAAACTGAACATCATTTTTGTTGAGATTACCCTTATCAATGCAAAGAATCGTTCAATCCACCGCTTCATTCAGCGCCGCAATGGAAGAAAAGTGGCCCGGCAGCATCGTCGTGTTGCTGATAACACCGGTCATGAGTAAAACCGTCAACCCCGTACTGTACGGGTACAAGGCGAAAATCACGATCTATTCAAGCGAGGATTTCGTTGAGGAAAACAGACTAGCAGGACCCATTAAGGGTCGAAGCGAGTCGTGTCGGGGAACACAAGAAGCCGTTTCTGCGGCGGCAATGACGCTGCTACATGTGGAGGGCATTGATGCTGCATACCAATCCAGCGAACTGACGTGGCGGTTTCGGATCTAGCAGCACGAATACGACAGCTCGGTCAAAAATAATAACAAGCAGTCTCTACGAAGTTGTGTTTTTTGCTAGATGCGAGAACGCATTCGTCACGGCAAGCGGACTCACGGCAAGCGGACCCACATCGACTAGAGGGTCAGTGGACATGATAAAGTATGTTGATGCCGATTTTGTGTCGATAACGTTGCCACTTGGGTCTTCATATACGTATGAGCCCGGCGCGAGATGTTTTTTGGCAACCAGATGCGGAGAAACGCTCAGTATGATATGGGCGGCAGAATCGACCCACGCCGGGAGAATGAAGAACACTGTCTGCGGCTTCTCGACGCTCATGTTGTCGACAAAGATGCGCGCGGTTTTCTCCATTATGTCTTCGATGAAGGGCGGATTCACGATCCAGTTGAAGCCCGTGATGTCGTCTCGCGTCTGCTCGAAGAAGCTTCCGAGTGAGCCAACTTCGATGTCGGGGAACAAGCTGCAGTACTTGGCGCCATCCTTGCCGTAGAGGCGAGAGTTCAGCGCCGACGCGAATGCCTCTCGCCGCACGTTGAAGTTCGCGTAGAGATGGTCGACGTGCGCCGCCGGGATGGCCCACTGCTGCCCGCTGACGATGATCGTGTCGTACCGCATGGCGATACGCGCCGCCAATATCGGGGATGCCTCGGCCGAGATCAGAGATAGGCGCGCCGTCATTTCGGTTTTGTAGTGGGAACCGTAGCTGATGCTGGAGGCCGAAGTAGACAATGTTGCTAATGTTTGCATTGGCGGATGAGCGAGTCGCTTATCGATGAATGAGAGTATGCGAACAACGAGAGATGCCGCATCCCGTATATCCTGCACGAGTTTGAGCTTGCATGATGTCAGTTCACCGATTAGGCGGTTGTTGAACCCATCTTCGGCGGTTGTCGCGCGATACACGTGCGCCCACGCATTGGCTGGCCGAGTGGAATTGACCATGGCGATAAGCCACCGGCTCAGAATGTTGTCGATCTCGGCACGCGCCTTCCAATCCGTCACCCGCCTGTTCTCCCGCGCGTTGGCCAGAATCATCGCGCGGATGTCCGAGGTGATTCGGAGCTCGGCCGCCTCGGCGTCGAGGGGGGCGACGGCGGCCGCGTTTCCGGCGAAGAGGCTTGCGAGCTGCGGGCGGGCGAGGCTTGCCGCCCGGGCGACTCGCCACCAGTCGGCGAGGTCGGGGTACTCCGTCGGGTCCATTTCCCACGGCTTGCGGCCCAGGTAGTGGTAGGCGCGGATGTCGCGAGCGACCCAGTTCGGCTTCCACGGGATCGCGGCGTAGCGCTGGTGGATGTTCGTCCAGTCTTGGCCGCGACGGTCGGCGAAGTACTCCGCGATCGACTCCTCGTCGGCGCCGCTCTTCGTCTGGAACGCCGCGCCGTACGGGCCCGTGACCGCGTCGAGCATCGCCCGGTAGCCGGCGAGGTCGGCCGCCGACGGGCACAGCAGCACGAGGAACCCGCCGCCGACGACGGTGCGCCGCCGCAGCGACCGCGCGACAAGCTCGGCGGGGATGCGCGTGCCGTGGGGGAGGTCGCTCTCGCCCGCCGCGATGTACGGGTTGACGAGCCCGTCCTTCTTCTTCCACGGCTGAAGGTACGGCAGCGAGAAGCAGGCGGCGGGCGGCCGCAGACCGAACAGGTCGTCGCAGTTGACGAGCGGGACGATGTCGGCGTCGACGAGCAGCACGCGGTCGTAGTCGGCGAGCCCGAGGCAGTTCCACTTGGTGAAGGCCGCGTCGAGCCAGGAGCCGTACCGCTCCGTCTGGCGGTCGGACAGGAAGCCGCGCGCCTCGTGCCGAATGTACGGGACCTCGACGACCTGGTCGTACACGAGCCGCAGCGCCGCGCGGGACTCTTCCGGCACATCATCGGTGACCATGCAGACGAGCGAGTGGCGCGTGCGCAGGGCCCGCATCGCGTGCGCGACGACGACGGCGCCGGGAACGTAAGACCGGCCCAGCATCACGAGAACGACCCACGCGCACTTCAGGGGGTGTTCGAGCGCGGGGCGGCGGAAACCGTCCTCGTGGCTGGCACTCGCCGAAACAGACATGTTCGCGCTCATGTATTCATGTTTGATATGGTATTGGTTCAATTTTGTGTGGTTTGATGCGACAACGAAAAAGTGGACACGCGGAACCGGCGGTCATTCGCTCTCACGCATGGACACGACCAACTTATGACGAATATATCTCAGCCGCTCCTGTTTTGATTGAAAGATTGCCAGATCGCGATTGACTTCCTCTTCGGAGGGGTAGTACAGTGTATCGCGCGTCAGGTATGTAATGCGACGACCGTCGAACGGCAGCATTGGTGCCTGCCACCAAATCAACCAGTCCGTCGACGAGCTGGGCTCGTATGAGGTGAGAGTGAGTCGATAGTGGCCGTATCGACCCATAAATTTCCCTGTGTTGGTTGCTGTTTCGACAGTGGCTACATCGACTAGTTTCTGAACACCATTGCAACGAAATCGATGGAACAGCAGACCCTGCAACGAATACATAGCTAATAGTTTCGTTATATACGAGAAATTGTTGTAAATCAAATTTGAATATGTTTTACCCGATTATTACCACCGATCCACTATATCGTAATGAATTACGACACTGAATCGGAATGGACTGAGTTCTCGGCCAAAATCGATGCGCTTGCAGCAATTCAGACGGAGGCGATCAAAGCCAACCCGGACGAATTCTCGGCCAAAATCAATGCTCTGGCAGCCGCTGCCAAAGTTTCGGCAACTACCGCTGATGAAATCGAAGAATCGCTGGCCGAAGAATCTGCCAACGCGCCGCGAAAAAAGAAATTAACAATCATCGACTACACCATCCAGTATTGCCTCGATCTGAACGCGTCGAGAAACTCAAAGCGGACACTGGCAATCCTCAAAAATGGAACAATTGTCGAGCTTGACCTCAAGCAACATAAGGGAGAATTGCCACGAGACACGTCGATTCGGTCGACAAAATCGTTGGATCGAGCACGGTGCGCATGGGAGAAACAAAAACAGATGAAATGTGATCTTGGTGAGTGTATGCGTTGCGCGATGACAACCGTCAACAACCATGTGACAAAAACGCGTCAGAAGCCCTACATTGTTTCGACTTTGACAAAGGCCGCAGAAGTTGAGTATCGTTCCGAGGGTTTGCGATACTGGGGCGATCTCTTCGTCATGACGAAAGGCAACAAAGGAGAATATGCAGTTTCTATCGTCGGGATACTGCGAGGCAACATGGAAGGCGACACTCTTGAAATTCGCAGTCACTTGCAATCCCGCTACATCGACGACATGGGCGCACCCGAAATTGTCGCGATCGTGTGGTTGGACGGGATCGTGTCGGAATTGTCGCCCGACGAGACCACCTACAGCTGGAGCTCCTCCGACGAGGAGATGGTGTTTCGCCCCAGCAAGAACTGCCCCAAGCCGGTCCCTCTCTGAGCTCCCATAAAGAATGGGACCAATTTTTACTAAAATTAGTTTATCTCAGACGTTGACCAACTTAAGTATCCAGCGAGGGATGATTATCGAATTCTGATGATTAACCCATTTTAACCAACCGTAACCATTCTTAACCCAATGGAACATAACGCAATCAAGTCCGCGGCGAAACTAATGATTGAAATGGGTTCCGGGGGGGGGTAAGATGGGTTACCGGGGGTTAAGATGGGTTCCGGAGGGTTAAGATGGGTTATCGGGGGAGTTAAGATGGGTTAAAATTGAAAGGAAATTAAGAGATTAAAGACTGCGCTCGCTTACCATGGCGGACGAATTGATAGTGAACTCCCCTAGCAAGAACTGCCCTGATTGGCTAAACGGCATGATATACGCCATGGAAATGTGTGTAGACGAGACATGCGTCATATTTAGCGGCGGATCGGTTGTCACCGTGGAAGATGAAGACGCTGACATTGGCCGCGAATTAATCACGGATGCTTTCTCGGGTCGGGGAGCCGCGCCGCCCACATGCTCAAACATCGGCTACGTCGTTCGAACACAGACATGGCAAACACGCGCGCCGGGCGACCTCGGCTCTGCGGTCAGAAAGGCCTGGCGAAAACTGATCAACTATGGTGAAAAAATTCGATTGATCAAGTGCATTCCTCTGAAGACACCTCAATTTCTTGGAAAGATCCGGGCCAACTTGGAAACTGATGACAACAATGATAATGTATTCACTGTTCGAATCCGTGAACCGAATCACGTTATGAAAACTGCGCTCTGGCGCAATTTCAGAAAGGATTTGAGCGAACCCGTCGTGGCGGCCATTAAAATGAAGAACGGTGACGTCTGGTTCACCAGCCTCACCGACGAAAACGCGACCGAATTCTACCCACTAGATCGGTCTCAGTGAAAACCAGCGCTGTTCTTTTTCCTGGTGGGCGCCGTCCGGCAGCACTAAAATTGAACATGGTCGCCAACATTATATAAAAGCCATATGGCCACTAAACCCTCTGGTACCGCTGGGCGGGTGGCCGAGAGCCCCCCGGCTTCCGCGACGGCCAAGAGTGCTACGCCGGCCGTTGCGGCCACGAGTGCCGCCAAGCCGGCCACGTCGACTGCAGTTGCCGCCAAGACTGCTATGCCGGCCGCCAAGCCAGCCGCTGCTGTCGCCAAGACTGCAGTTGCCGCCAAGTCTGCCACGCCGGTCGCCAAGCCAGCAGTTGCCGCCAAGCCGGCCGTTGCGAGTGCCGCTAAGACGACTGCCGCCAAGCCGGCCGTTGCGAGTGCCGCTAAGACGACTGCTGCCAAAACTGCGGTTGCCGCCAAGCCGGCCGTAGCGAGTGTCGCTAAGACGACTGCTGCTGCCAAGACTGCAGTTGCAAGTGCTGCCAAGACGACTGTTGCTACCAAGACTGCCACGTCGGTCGCCAAGAAACCGACAGTTGCTGCTAAGAGCGTCGCCGCGGCTAAGACTGCCGCCGCCGTGGCCAAGAGCGTCGCCGCTGCTAAGAGCGTCGCCGCGGCTAAGACTGCCGCCGCGGTCATCGCTCCCAAGAATCCAGACATCACTGTCGCAAACGACGAACCCACCCCCGTTGAGACCGCCACCACGGATGTGAATGAGAATCCCGCCGCGGTCGATGTGGCGGACACAACGACGCAGGCGCCGTCGACCGACGATGATGAACGGGCAGAACGAGCGCGTTTGGAGATAACTCGTGCATCGATGACCGCCGTCGGACGGGCGGCGCAGATACGACTGGAGTTGGCATTGGTGTACACCCTGGTGAAGGAAATGGGATTGACTCGTGTAATCTACATGAATGCCGCTGTCGCAGTGGTGAAAGACACAGATCCCGAGATCAGTATCGACAGGATTGCGGCCTTGATTACATCCAATGAGAGGGCGCGGTCGGCTGCTTGGCAGTACGGGATCGAGGGCAATGTGGGCAAAGCAATACGCCAAGGCGCCGCCCAATTGGCGTCAATCAGAGAGGATTGCGAAAAGAACAACAATGGAGCGTATGTGGTCGAGATTCAAGTGGTGCCACCGATGGCCGAGCCACGAACCGAGGAAGAGCGAATAGCCATCGCCAATGTGGAGCTACTGCGCATCGTTCCAAAGAAAGATTCAGTCAATGCATCAGTCTACACGTTGGTGTTGCACGACATCCAGGACGGCCGGAGCGTCGGGACGTGCTCCACGACGCGCCAAGAAATCTGTCTGAGCGCTTTCGAGAGAATCAGGGGCGACGCACACACGTCCTCCGTCATGATGGTCGTCCTCGCCAACGGTGAGATTTGGATGCCGGGCCCGAACAACACGCCCGTGTTTGTGCGCCAGGGCGCTCGCTAGTGATCGCGTACCCGCCCGCGCGGCACATTTTTTGGGTCGGCGGGTTGAAATTGAAGCCCCTGACTCGAACTGATTGCGCCGCCATGCCGACATTCGAAAGTCTCAAGCCGATCACGGACGACGGCACGGCCGATGAATTGGCAGACCGAATCGACTTCTTGATCCGAACGATGCAGGTCACTGCATCCTACCTGGACACCGCCCTTCGCACGGCGACCTGTGTCGTGTTCGCCAACGGCACCGTTGTCATTCCCGAGTCGGCCGATCCCGAGTTCGAGGGATTCCACGCGGTGCCGGAGTACAACGAGATACGCTCCGCCGACGAGGAGGGGGCGGCCCCCGCCGACCGCCACTGGGAGCGACAGCGAGTGCTAGGTGGGCCGGTCGGCGTCGCGATCCGCAAAGCATTTCTGCGCCTGATTCGCGCCGGAATTGATGTCGAACAGGGTTCCAGCGCGGAAATCAGAACTCAGAGAGCAATTAATCCGAGCCCGGGAGAAAATGATCACAGCTCCATATTCGTTCTGCGTTCCAACGTATTCGTCGGGGAGGAGGAAGAGCCGAGAGTGTTCCTGATGTCGTCGTTGGAAGAAGGGGGAGACGAGAACGAAAATGACGTGGCCAATGAGGCCTTTCAGCGGTTCGTCTCGGATCTGCACAGTCCCGCGGCGGCTCTGGTACTGTTGGCCGACGGCAGTGCCTGGACTTATTTCCAAGACAGCATGAACGGAGTATTCGAGTTCCGGTCGGCAGGCAATCGTGAAAATATCGAATGAGCACTGTGCTGCTTTTTTAATTAACTCAACCTCTCTATTTCTATCGGGTTTATCAACATGATCAAAATAGAAGGATTGATATTGTGTTGCAATATATTTGCGACCCTGTATGGTATTTGGGAAAAGACATGTCGAAATTCTCGTCTCGGTGATCAAGCAAGACGCTGAATGGTCATGCCTGCAGTCGTGACTGGACTGCTGTCGATGGGAGAGTTGCCAGTGATGGTAGTTGCACCACTGTTAACCAATTGGATGACGGTGGGAGTGAGGCCGTTTGTCGCGATGATGATGGTGCCGGTGAGCTCGATACCTACTGCCAGTGGGGTAGAAGTGCTCGCGGATGCGCCGACGCGGGTAGACCCCAGAATGCCAGGGGTACTGGTGACGGCCGGAGCAGTGATGGAGCCACTCACCAGATTGATGGCCGCTTGCCAACCAGAGCCCAAGACACCAGAGCCGCTGGCTCGCCACGTCACGCGATACACACCACCTGTCGGAAGACTGAAATTCGTATCGCTCGTCTTGGTAATTGCACCATTTTGGTATCCAGTTGCCGCAAACACGAAAGGAGCACCCGTGGCGACGGTCAATTGGCCAGGAGTGGCCCAGTAATCGCCAATTGCAGAACCAAAGATGGGGGCGTCATTGATGAAGACGTCACCGTTGATATTGATCACCGGCACGTCTTCTGCGGCGCCGTTGTCAACGTGGATGGCCGCGTCCTTGCCGACAAAGACGTCGGTGGCGCGGGCTGTACCGAGATACAGCTCCCCGAAAGGGTCGATGCCAGGTCCTGTAGTAGCCATTGCTAGCTGAAGTTGGTATACACGGCCCGTAAAAAATGGGGAAACGAGGGCACACGATAGCTCAGGCAATGATGCTCGAGGTGGCCGTTCAAGCGATGCGCTGAATCACCAGCCCGGCATACGTGTAATCGACGGTGTTCACCTGCGCCGCAACATTGATGGTGGAAGCGCCACTGTTGACCAACGAAATCGCCGGAGTGCCTGCCGTCACCACCAGAATGGCGACTCCCATGATCTCTGAGCCGCCCGTGGTGCCCGTGGTATTCGAGCCGGTCGCGGTTCGTGTGATGGGGCTAGTCGCGGCCACTCCGTTATCGGGAGCAGCGAGGGCGCCTGACTCCAGGTAGAGACTGCACTGGATGCCGGCGGCACCCGTGGCGCTGGCACCGGTGAGACGCCACTGAACGCGGTAGACTCCCGCGCCGGGCAAAGTGAAAGTCACGTTGCCGGTCTTGACGATGCCGCCGACGGAATATCCGGTCGAGGCGAAGGGGACTTTTGCTCCCGTCGTTATGGTCGTTGAGGTGCCTACGGACCAGTATTCGGCGATGACTGGCGCGCGGACAAGATTGCCGCTGATCGAGACCGTGGGCCCCGTCATTGGCGTGTTGTCGACGAGAATCGCATTGTTTTCTCCGATGTGGACTGACGTGGCGCGGGACGTACCGAGATAGAGCGGACCAAAGGGGTCGATGCCTGGGCCGGTGGTGCTCATGTTGGAAAAGAGTATACCGTCGGGGGAAATACTGGCGCGACGATCACAGGATGCGCTGGACAGTAATGCCGGCGTTGGTGATGGATGTCCCGTCCACGATATTGTACGTGTCGTATTCGTCATTTCCGCTATTCACGATCTGAAACTGGACATTGCTGCTAACCGTGACCAGAATAAGGGATGAAAACGTCTGCGCGGTGTTTGTCCCGGTTCCGACGCGAGTGCGGTCGATGAGTTCGCCCGCCGATATGGCGGCGTCGGGACCGCCCAGAGTCCCCTGGATGAGCTTCAGGCAGGACTGGAATCCGGAGGAGCCCAGCGCGCTGACACGCCAAGTGACAAAGTAGACGCCCGGGGTCGAGATAGCCACCGTGCCGCTGTTGATAACTACGTAATCGTCGGTGTGGTAGCCCGTCTGGGCGAGGTCGACGAAGCTGCCGGGCCCGGGAAACACGGTGGCGTTGAGCGATCCCCACGACTCGCCGATGGTGGGTGCGGTCACAGTTCGGCCATTGATCGATACGGTGGGAGGATTTGGGACATTGTTGACAAGAATTGCGTCATCGACACCAATGTGAACTGACGTGGCCCGAGATGTGCCGAGATAGAGCGGGCCAATAGTGTCGATGCCGGGACCCGTAGAGGACATGATGTCTCGATATTCAAAACGTTGAGCTTCTGCGAATACAAAATTGATAGACTTGTATTCGGGGATTAACTATGCAGACCCGATTGGGCGATCGAACCGTTCGGACGCCGCCTCGAGCGGAACGGACGCTGCCCCTAGCGGAACAGCCGGCGACAGAGCCGGCGCAAGAACAGTCACAACATGCCGACGACAATGTAGACAACAACGTACAAAATCACGTAGACATGCTGTCGTGTTGTTTAGACTTAGAAGACGACGTCGATGATTAAAATCTCCCCGTATTACGTTTGTCGAAAAAAGTAGAACGCATCAGCTCCACGCGAATGCATAATGTTTTTATGCCAAAAATGATACGTACCCGTCGAAATAACATAATCGTACATGGATCATCCGAGTTTAACGCAATATCTGGGGTCAGTGAATCAAGACCCTGATATTCTGGCAACCATTGCGAACGAGGACTGGACATTGGACATGGCGCTGGCTGTCGCGGGACACAATCCGACCGCATTGCCCCCCCGAATAAGGCTAACCATAATGACTTATGTGCCGATTCGATTCCATACCAGGGATGTATGGAAGAAGGCCGTGTGTTCCGTGTATAACTTGTACGCGCTCATGCCAAAAGAATTTCGAGATGAGCGATTTCACGGAGAAGTTACACGTATTTGGCCAATTCTATATGGGCGCATACCATTACACTGTCGCACATCGCAATTGTCGCTAGACACATTCATCAACAAAATTGTTGATCCGGATTTCCTGATGCTTGTTCCGCCTGAGAGTCAATCGGATGAATTGATATTACGCGCCTTGACTGTATCGGTGCATAACATAAAATATGTCACCTATCCCACGATTCAGCAACAGATAGTTGTGTTGGAGCAAGATCCGAAAATGATCGCACATATCGAGCCACAGACAGAAGAACTCTGTAAATACGCCATGAACATAGCGATAAATAGACCACAATATTCCCCAAAAATCATTTGTGATGTACTGTCTGCGATCAGACATCAGTCGGATGAGATTTGTTTGCTTGCATTACAACATTGGCCACGGGCGATGGAGTTTATTCGCGATCAGCGAGAAGAATTGTGTCTAGCCGCAATTGCTCAGTTCAAAAAATTTCGGAATGATGGCGAGCGCTCAATGAACATGGTTGTTTCATCAATGTTGAAATTGATACGCAATCAGACGCTTAACATTTGCATGGCCGCCTACAACAAGTATAAGTCGAGCTTCATTTGTATCCGAGATCGCACGATGCGCAACCGAATTGTCCGCTTGGTGCTGTCCCGGGCTATCATCGCGCTGCGAGAAGTGCATCTCTCGACATTGCTGCTGACCGAGGTGTGTGAGGCGGCGAGACCAGCGCTGTTCCCCGTGCCGGCATACTGCGAGAGAAACGTGCTGACGCCACCACAGCTGTGGCAGCTGGCCAAGTTGGTCCGTGAATGGTCGATTGAAGCGCCGTGAACAGTCGTTCGAAGACGCCCATCTTTTTGCGCAAAATTGATGCATGATTTGTCATTGATTTGCCATGGATCACCCAAGTTTAGTGCAGTATCTGGGCTCAACAAATACAAATCCGCACGTGTTGGCCACAATCGGGGACGAAACGTGGACACTCGAAATGGTGTTAGCCGTGGTTAGTTACAACCCGCCCGGATTGCCGGCCTATCTAAAGAAAAGAATCATGACCTACATTCCCATTCGATTTCATTCCAGGGGTATATGGTTGACCGCAATATGTAAAATCGACGATCTGTGCGATATGTTACCAAAAGAATTTCATAATCAACGGTTCTACGACGAGGCGGTACGCATTACACCTAGATTATTTCAAAGCATACCATTGTGCTATCGTTCTCCGCAGTTAACATCGATATCATTCATTGCAGCGGACAACTTCCAAAAACGTCGTTACTTGCAACATGTCCCCCCTGAGAGCCAAACTGATGAATTGGTGAAACTAGCGTTGGTGGCGTCCGCACAAAATGTGAGATTCATCGAACGACCCTCTCTTCAACAGTGTTACGATGCGATAGAGCGCGATCCAAGAGAACTCCGAAATATCGGCGATCAATCAGACCAAATTTGTCGTCTCGCAATCGACTCCGCGAACGATGTAGCTGATCCCATGATACTCTGCGATGTGTTGTTTATGATTAGACGACAAACAGATGAGATCTGTTTGTATGCAATAGGTTGTTTGCCGCAAGCGATGGAGTTCGTCCATGAACAGCGAGAAGGCTTATGTTTGGCCGCATTCGCCCAGCTGGACCAAACGTCGGGCGACATGACCGGCGATGCCGGCCGGTTACTGTGGTCTGTTCGCAACCAGACGTTCGACATCTGCATGGTCGCGTACAGCAAATCCCCGCCAGTGTTCTTCGAAATACGCGATCCCACGATGCGCGACCGGGTTGCCCGCGCCGTGCTGTCCCGGGCGATCATTGCGTTGCGCGGCGCCAATCTTTCGACCCTGCTGCTGACCGAGGTGTGCGAGGCGGCGACGCCGGTGCTGTTCCCCGCGCCGATATACTGCGGGCGGACCGTGCTTACGCTCGCACAGCTGTGGCGACTCGCTAAGCTGATCCGGGACGCTGCTTGATCGACTACGTTTTTTTGTGGGCGCAAATTGAACGGCGCTGCAAAGAGCATAACCTCCAGTAAATGTTGCGGGCTTTGTTAAAAACGGGAACCAGTACGATCTACAATTGTCTGGAACATATTCCAGAATGTGAATGGACCGAAGAAATTGTGCTCGAATTGATTGGGAAAACGTCTCTAGAGAAACAATATGTTGCATTGATCGTTAGCATCCCAGAACGCTGTAAAACATACAAGGTATGGCTACAACTTTCTGTCGTTTGCATGGGGTTATTGAAACGTGTGCCGTCGAAGATCGCAACGCAGTCATTCTACGAGGATGTAGTGCGTGAAAAACCCATGGCGTTGAAAAAGGTACCACTGTGGTATCGCACAGCCAAACTGTGTGAAATTGCGCTTGACAAAACAATACAAAGGGCTGCTACTGGCTCAGTGCTGCGTTATGTGCCACACGACATCCAAACGGAAGAAATGATATTGGTATCTATCGATGTGCATGGTGGACACGATTTGGCATCGGCGGCATTCCAGACGCGAGCCATCTGCATGAGAGCGGTCGAGACCGAACCAAAATCTATCTCGTTAGTTGTCGAGCAAACTCCCGAGATTTGTGAAGCGGCTATTCAAAGCACAACTATCGCAATGGAAGATTATGATGAAATTCGTGACGTCATCTCATCGATCAGAGATCACACACAAGAAGTCTGCTTCAGTGTTTTGAAGGTTTGGCCTCTGGCGTTGAACCATCTTCGAAATCATTCACGAGAGGTTTGTCTCGAAGCCATTCGCCTCGCACAACCGGTTGATGCTGCGGTGCTGCTTACATATGCTCGCGAGCAACATTTGGAAGTCTGTTTAGCAGCTTATCGAAATGAACGCTTATCGTGTTATGTAATTCGTGACGTTGCGATGCGCCGACGCGTGGAAAGACTGATTCTTGCGAATACGCTACTGATGCCGCTGCGCGCGATCAATCTTTCGACCCTGCTGCTAATCGAGGTGTGCGAGGCGGCGACACCGGCTCTGTTTCCCGCGCCAACATGTCGCAAGAGAAGTGCGTTGACGCCGCCGGCGATGTGGCAGCTCGCCAAGCTGATCAGGGATGCGAACTGTCATTCTCTAACAACGCACTAATGATTTACGGCGTTTTTACATTCACACACTAATAGATTGCATTTTTTTGATGTAAAAAAAAAATGAATACTGATTGGCTACCTACACATTATGTCCTTTCCAATGGCATTGACGCCACATCTAGTGCCATCGTTGGAAGCTGTCAAATACATAAACGATGTCCCGGACAGTGAATGGACAGAAGAATCAGTCCTCGCATTGATCGAACGATTAATACCCCCCACTTTGGAGAGAAATCAAGATGTTTTATTCAACCGTCTTCCGGAACGTTGCAAAACATATAACGTTTGGAGGGAGGCCTCTGCCAAATGCCCAACATGTTTAAGATTGGTGCCCGCGAGTGTCGCTACGCAATCGTTCTATGAGGATGTTGTGAACCTAAATGGTCAGGCGATACGAGAGGTGCCGCGGCAATTCCGCACATCCGAACTGTGTTGTATCGCTACTGACAATTCTCAATTCTCGATTCTCAGTGAGGTACCCTACGAATCTCAAACAGAAGAAATGATATTGGCCGACATTGAATTCTTTGATGGAGAGTCGTTGATGTGGGCAGCCTTTCAAACTCGAGACATTTGCATAGCGGCTGTCAAAAGCATTCCAACAACCATCGAATTGGTCAAAGATCAAACATTAGAAGTTTGTGAAAATGCTATTCAAGCGGCCTCAGAAAGAAACGATGGTGACAAAACGTTGCATGAAGTGGTTGCTTTGATCAAAAATCACACACCGGAAATATGTAATATAGTCTTGCGTCATCACCCCTGGTCGATTGCGCGTTTGAGAAATCATTCACGAGAGGTATGTCTCACCGCGATTCATAATACGGACCCGGTAGAAGTATCACTAATCCTGAATGATATTCGTGAGCAGACCTTGGAAATATGCATCGCGGCCTATCGAAAATCACGAGAATCATATCGTGCGGTGCACAATCCTGTTCTGCGGCGAAACATGATACGAACGATATTAGCATCTGATGTGATTCCCCTGCATGGTGCCGATCTCTCGACGTCCCTGCTTACAGAAATATGCGAACACTTGCTGCCCGAGAAATTCCCGCCAGTGTTGTGGGAGAAACCGCAACTATTGACGCCATCACAGTTGTGGTCTCTTGCGGCAAAGGTGAAGCACGCCGCATGATAGCCGTATCGAATTTTTGTCTGTGGCAACGCAAAATTGAATATCGTACCAAACCACATAAAAACATCAAATGTCGAAACAATCACTGATGTCGATCGTAAATGGTGCGCCCAATGCCAAAACATTATACGATGCTATGGAAAAAGCCCCAGACCATGAATGGTCAGAAGACATCGTTCTCAAGATGATTGATCTAATAACGTGGCATCAGATGGGGGACTGGGGTTATGTTGATTTATATTACCGTATTCCAGAGCGCTGCAAATCATACAAAGTTTGTCAAGCTATTGTTGCCGGTTGCCCGACGCTCTTGACACAAGTTCCATCGAATGTTGCAACACAATCATTCTATGAAGCTGTGGTGAAACTGAACGGCATGGCATTGTTTGAGGTGCCGCGCCAACACCGCACGACAAAAGTGTGTAACCTAGCGTTCAACAATCATAAATTCGAGAATCCTTCCAGATTAGAACTCGCGCCATACGAATCTCAAACCGAAAAGATGATATTGGCAGCAATTCATTGTCACGGTGGAGAAGAACTGGAACTGGCGGCGTTCCAAACACATGACATTTGCATGAAAGCGGTGAAAATGGACTCAAGTACTATTGTGTGGGTCAAAAATCAAACTCCCGAAATTTGTGACGCAGCTATTCAGAAAGCCGCGAGTAGTGGAGGACAGGCATTACGCGATGTACTCGCATCGATCAGAAATCATACGTTGGAAGTGTGTCGAGAAGTTCTGCGACACTACCCCCTAATGTTGGAACATCTTCGAAACCAACAGGAGGAGGTTTGTTTCATCGCAATTCAATTCGCTAGCGTAAAAGATGTGTCAATTATTCTGACAGATATTCGCGAACAAACAGTGAAAATATGCATCGCCGCGTATCGGAAAGCAACAGATGCATTTCATTCAATTCGGGACGATGTTATGCGACGACACGTTGTGCGATTGGTTATGGCCGAAGACGTGCTGATGCCAATATGTGGTGTCAATCTTTCTACGTCCCTGCTTACGGAAGTGTGCGAACACTTGCTGCCCGAGAAATTTCCGCCAGAGATGTGGGAGAACCTCCAGTTATTGACGCCGCCTCAATTGTGGGCTCTTGCGGCGAAAGTGAAGCACGCCGTGTAAGAGTCATATTTTTCACCCCGCGACATCACAAAATTGAAGATTGTGTTGAATGGTGTATTAATTACGTATCCGAGGTCTGAAATCGAGGCCATTCTTAACAATTACGATTAAATGTCGAGTAATTTGACAGCATTGGAGTCCGCCATGGAGATTGGCGATCCGCATGAAATATCATTTGCCGTGCATGATCTTGAAGAGTGGGAGTGGTCGGAGGAAATAACTCTCCGACTTATTTACCAATTGGCGGACGTGGATGATTGGGAATATTACAACATTCTATTCCACGCCATTCCGGAGCGTTGCAGAACGTACAACGTTTGGCGACAACTTTGTGTGGACAATCCGGAACAATATTTGGAATGGGTCCCGTCGGATGTTGCAACTCAAGAATTCTACGAAGATGTCGTGAGTGGAAATGTCGCGGCGCTGTGCGGAATACCACGACAATTTCGCACAACCAAATTGTGTAACACTGCGATCAATCATTCCAAATTCTCAGAAGAATCTGGCCTTCGACACGTACCACACGAATCCCAAACGGAAGAGATGATATTAGAAGCCATCAATGTATACGGTGCCTCTGAATTATCGATGGCTGCGTTTCAAACTCACGACATTTGCTATAATGCGATTACGAATGACGCGACGTCAATTATGTGGGTCATTGAACAAACATTCGATGTTTGTGAATTGGCTATCAATGTCGCCGTAGAAGAAGGAGATGACGAAAACGTGTTGCATGAAGTCATAGCGTCAATCAGAAATCACACGCCAGAAGTCTGTATCAGTGTTCTGAAACGTAGACCCCTGGCATTGGAGTATCTTCGAAATCAACAGAAAGAAGTATGTCTCGCCGCTATCCGGTTTGCGGCACCGCCGGATGTGCCGGTTGTTATGGGTCAAATTCGGGACCAACTTCTGGAAGTGTGCATCGCGGCCTATCGAAAATCACAGGAGTCGTATTATGCCATACGCGAACCCACAATGCGTCGGCGTGTGGTGCGCCTGGTTCTCGCGACTGACGCATTGATTCCGCTACATGGTGTCGGTCTTTCGACCTCGCTGCTCACAGAAGTTTGTGAAGGTCTGCAGAATGACAAATTTCCACCAATGATGTGGGCTAGTACTCAACTGCTGGCTCCGACACAGCTGTGGGCTTTGGCGGCCAAGGTGAAACACGCCACATGAACATGGGCGTGATTTTTGTCTGGCGCGGTGCAAAAATGAACACCATGGTATTAGCCGCATAGTAGTCTCGGCAACATAATAGATCCTGCCTCGACAATCAAATGTCGAGTGAATTGCTGACATTGAAAAATGCCATAAGACTTAGTTCTCAATCTCATATATTCGGGTGCATAGAAGACCTTCAAGAAAGTGACTGGACGGAGCAACTCGTACTCGAACTTATTGAACGATTGTCATTCGATTATCTTGATGATTTGTTAGATCATATTCCAGCGACGTGCAAAACATATAAAGTTTGGCGAGAATTCACCGTTCAATGTCCAAAATTGCTGGAGAAGGTGCCGACGAAAATGGCGACACAATCATTTTACGAGGATGTCGTAGTAGAGAACGCCGAGGCTATAAGTCATGTGCCATTGCAAAATCGCACCACTAAACTGTGCCGCATTGCGATTGAGAGATCACCGATACCCCTTCTCTGTCATGTTCCCTACGGATCCCAAACAGAAGAAATGATATTGGCCTCGATTGATCGACATGATGGTGAAGAATTGATGGCAGCGGCGTTTCAAACGCGAAACATTTGCATGGTGGCGATTGAAATAGACCCAACCTCCATTGAATGGATCAAAGATCAGACGTTAGAAATTTGTGAAAAGGCTATTCGGGTCGCTGCGGCCGTTCGCAGAGGCGGAAGAGAAAAAACACTGCTCGACGTTGTGGTCTCAATCAGAGACCACACTCCGAAAATTTGTAATCTGATTCTGCATTTCATGCCTCAGGCAATTGCGATTCTCCGGAACCATTCACAAGAAGTTTGTATCAATGCCATTCAGATATCAAGTACACTGAATGTACCTCGGGTTCTGAAAGACATCCGTGAACAATCCCTGGAGGTGTGTATCGCCGCATTTCGGAAAGAAAGATTGTCGTATTATGCAATTCGTGATACTACTATGCGGCAACGAGTTGTGCGACACATCTTAACTACTGACGCATTGATTCCGCTGCGTGGTGTCTATCTCTCAACTTCACTACTCACAGAGGTGTGTGAACAGGTGTTGATTAAGAAATTTACGCCGATAGTAACTGAAAATCCACAATTATTGACACCGGCGCAGTTGTGGACCCTGGCTGCGAAAGTGAAACATGCCAAGTAGAGTCGTTTCGTCATTTTTCTACTTACTGTGGTTCCCATGCAAAATTGAACAACACGAAGAAACAATACATGATAGCATAAATGAGCGCAATTTCGAATCTGCATACCATGATCAATCATGGAACCACGTCCGACTCATTATTCGAATGCATGCGAGCAGTTCCAAGGAATGAATGGACAGAAGACAACGTTCTCGAAACAATCAGATTGTTTCCTGAGAACCGATATATTGTGGGGGGATTTTATGAAGTTCTATTCGAATATATTCCGGAGAGATGCAAAACATATAATGTTTGTCGACTCGCCACTAACAATCGTCCAAAAATGTTGAGCCACGTACCGAAAGTTATCGCAACACAGTCGTTTTACGAAGATGCCGTAAGTCAATGCAGCATTCTATTAAGTGAGGTGCCTAACCAATTTCGCACAACGAAATTGTGTATGATCGCGGTCAAATCGATCGGCAATTCATACTCGACCGACGTGCTTCATCATGTTCCCTTCGAATCGCAAACAGAAGAAATGATATTGGCCGCTATCGAGACACGAGGCGGAATTGTATTGTCATCGGCGGCCTTCCAAACGCAAGAAATCTGTATGAAAGCAGTTATCGATCGTCCAACAATCATCGCGTTTGTCGATGAACAAACTCCCGAACTTTGTGAATTGGCCATTCAGGTCGCAGCTACATTCGACATCGATGATGGCACCATCGATGTGTTACGCGGAGTAGTGTTGGCAATCAGAGATCATACACCGGCGATCTGTATCAGTGTTTTGAAACATTGGCATCTGGCGATGGAGTATCTCCGAAATCACTCGCTCGAAGTGTGTCTCGAAGCAATTAAGATTGCTGATTCGGAAGAAGTGGCGGATGTTATGAAAGATATTCGAGAACAGACTTTGGAAATATGTGTCGCCGCATATCGAAAGTCTCGAACATCATATCAGACAATCCGTGGCGTCACCATGCGGCGGCACGTAGTTCAGCTAGTCCTCGCAACTGATGTGCTGATTCCACTGCGAGACGCCGATCTTTCGACATCGTTGCTCACAGAAGTTTGTGAGCAGATTATGGGCGAGAAATTTCCGATAACACTGACGATGAATCCCCAACGATTAACGTCGACTCTGCTGTGGGCTCTAGCGGCAAAGGTGAAACACTTTGCATCTGACTAGCAAGGACTGCTTAGCAAGGACTGCCTAGTTTGATGCCAGAGAATGGGCATATTTTGCGAAATTGAACCATAATAAATGGAGTATATCACATGCGAAATGTCACTCTCTGATATTGAAAAAGCAACAACGTTTGTGAAAGCCTACGAATCCGGCTTACTATCGTTTATCCCACAAGATGAATGGACTGAAGAAATGGCTATCCAAGTGATCAGACAAATTTCAGAAGAAAATTATGATGATGTGATGGATAAGATTCCACTCCATTGCTACACATACCGATTTTGGTTAAATACTGGAATATTCCGCCCGAAAATTCTGCGACGGGTGCCGATAGGCGTCGCTACACAAACATTCTACGAGGATGTCGTGAGTGGAAACAGCGAGCTATTGCGAGAGGTGCCGTACGCGTATCGCACAGCTAAACTATGTAACATCGCTATCAACGGTGCTACGGCAGGAGATCGTTCTCTATTAATAGAGATCCCCGAAGAAATTCAAACGGAAGAAATGATACTGAAGGCCATAAATTTACACGGTGGCACTGAGATGTTCTACGCGGCCTTTCAGACTCGAGACATTTGTATGAGTGCGGTTGAAAACGCACCGTATGTCATCGAGTTCGTAAAAGAACCTACGTTTGAAATCTGCGAAATGGCTATTCGAACCGCTGCGGCAGACGCAGATGATTATGCATTGATTGAAGTAGTTAAATGCATCAAAAAACATACACCAGAAATCTGTGCATGCGTTTTGAGATATCGACCATTGGCTCTGGAGCATCTTCGAATCCTCTCCCATGAAGTAAATATGGTGGCAATTCAGTTCTCCACACCATCGGAGGTGCCTCTGGTTCTATCGTATGTTCGTGAACAAACCCTGGAAGTGTGTCTCGCCGCTTATCGAAAATCGCACGAGGCGTATTATCAGATCCGTAAAGCTTATCTGCGTCGATGGATGGCGCGACTGGTCATGGCGACCGACGTGCTGATTCCGCTGCGGGGTGCCGATCTTTCGACATCTCTACTGATCGAGGTATGTGAGGCGGCGACCCCTGTACTGTACCCCTCCCCGGCATGGCGCATGATAATCGGATTGACATTGCCGCAATTATGGAAGTTGGCTAAATTGATCAAAGAACGAGCATAAACCACAATATTCGTGCAAATTTTTGCACAAAAATGAATGCATCATTGTTTCAATACCAAGTAAATGTCGCACGTACTATTATTGATATCAATTTACAATACTAGTATTGATGCTAACGAAATTCGCAAAGGTATGAGACAAATTCCTGAGTGTGAATGGTCCGAAGATTACGTCCTCGAACTGATCAGCATATTGTCGAATAATTATTACGACGATTTATTCGAATGCGTTCCAGAACGTTGCAAAACACGCGATGTATGGGTAACTGTTTCTGTCTATTGTTCCCCGTTTCTGACGCGAGTACCATCAAAGATCGCAACACAATCATTCTACGAGGATGTCGTACGCCAAAGCCTCTCACCCCAATGCAGCACGCTGTTAAGTTATATACCACGACGATATCGCACCACTAAGTTATGCATGATCGCGATCGAATCTGCACACATAGATGATGTGCTTCAGCATGTACCCCACGAATTTCAAACGGAAGAATTGATATTGGCCGCCCTCGAAATGCAAGGTGGAGCATCGTTGGCTGTCGCCGCTATCCAAACACGAAACATCTGCATGGCCGCGGTCGGAACCGCCCCGACAATTATCTCATGTGTCAAGGATCAGACGCTCGAAATTTGTAAAATGGCTATTCTAACGGCCGCCGCAACGGATGATGTTCGCGAGCTGCGCGATGTAGTCCTCGCGATCAGAAATCATTCCACGGAAGTTTGTATCGGCGTGCTGCGATACTGGCCCAATGGGCTGGAATATCTTCGAAACCATTCCCTAGAGGTGTGTCTCAAGGCTATTGAGCTCGCCACTCCGCCGGGTGTGCCACAAGTTCTGAAAGATATTCGCGAACAGACGTTGGAGGTGTGTTTAGCCGCCCACCGAAAAATGCGATCTTCTTATCAGTCAATCCGCGACCCCGCCCTGCGACGACAGGTTGTACGATTGGTCCTGGCGCACGCGCTGATCCCGCTGCGCGGCGTCGACCTTTCGGCATCGCTGCTTACCGAAGTCGGCGATTGCTTGACGGGGAAAAAGTTTCCACCAATTCTCTGGGAGGACCCACAATTATTGACGCCTATGCAAATGTGGGCGCTTGCGGTAAAGGTGAAACATATTTAATATAGTTCACGTTATTTTTTACCACAAAATTGAATACACCAGAAATGGTAAACAGTCACTTAAATGGCAGACAGTTATTCATTAACACAACACGGATTTAAGTTTGTATGCGCCTGTAGAACCGGTTCTCTGAAAAATGTTCCAGAGAGCGAATGGACAGAAGAAATTGTTCTCGAAATGATCTCACGATTGACAAGTAAACACTACAATGATATAATCGATAACGCTCCCGAGCGATGCAAAACATACAAGGTTTGGTGGCATTTGGTGTCCACATGTCCGTCGTTTCTGAAACGTGTGCCGACGGAGGTAGCAACACAATCGTTCTACGATGATGCCGTGCGCAAAAATTGCATGGTGTTGTGTGTTGTACCACGTCGAAATCGTACTACGGAACTATGTATGCTCGCGGTCGCCAGCCATAGATTTCGCGCTGAATCTGCACTGAGCAATGTGCCCTGCGAGTCTCAGACAGAGAACATGATATTGACCGCTATCTCGGTACATGGTGGATACGCGTTGGAATTTGCGGCGTTCCAGACCCCTGCCATTTGCATCGCCGCGGTAAAAGCCGATCCGATAGCCATCACGTGGGTCATTGAACAAACACCCGCGATTTGTGAGATGGCCATTCAGGTTGCCTCGGAAGAAGGAAAAGACAATTTACGTGACGTCGTGACCGCGATCAGAAATCAAACGCTTGCAATTTGTGAAATGGCCATTAAGACCGCCGAGGGTTATGGCATCGGAGAGCGCATCAGCATCGTGACCGCAATCAGAAACCATTCGTCGGAAGTTTGTATCAGTGTTTTACGACGTCTCCCCCAGGCGTTCGAGTATCTTCGAAACCATTCACGAGAGGTTTGTCTTGGGGCAATTGAGATTGCGACAGACCCGGTAGATGTGAACGTGGCACGGATCCTGACGGATGCTCGCGAACAAACTTTGGAAGTGTGCCTAGCCGCTTACCGAAAATCACTGCAATCTTACCGGGCCATTCGCGACACCGGTTTGTGTTGGCAGGTGATGCGATTAGTATTGGCGACTGACGTGCTAATACCGTTGCGTGGCGCCGATCTCTCGACGGCGTTGCTTACTGAAGTCGTCGATTGTCTGATGGACGAAAAATTTCCACCAATGTTGTGGTCGTACGCGCAGATGATGCCGCCGGTGCAAATGTGGACCCTCGCCGCGAAGGTGAAACATGCCGTGTGATACAACCGGAGACCCGACGTCGCCATGACATATTTTTCATGTAATACAAAACTGAATATCATATAAGATTTGATACTCAATGTCGGAACAATCGTTGCAGGTGGTGAAAAGAATCATAAACGTTCCTGGTAAAGTTGGGCCGATATATGATCGCTTAATAGCCATTCCAACATGTAAATGGACGGAAGAAATGGTCCTAGAGGTTCTGAAGTTCTTAACAACTCACGGCATGTCGCAATATTATTATAAGACATTATTCGCTCACATTCCGACCAGCTGTCTAACATACAAAATTTGGCGAGACATTTCTGCCGGCTGCCCCGCACTTATGCGCCAGGTACCGACTGGTGTCGCAACACAATCATTCTATGAGGATGTAGTTCGACTGAATAGTCGGGCGTTGATCGAAGTGCCGCGACATCATCGCACGATCAAATTATGCAGCATAGCCGCCAAATATTCTAACACCGATAACAATTTTACGCTGGAACACGTACCATATGAATCTCAAACGGAAGAGATGATATTGGCCGCGATCGACGCACAAGGCGGACATGAGTTGAGGGTTGCCGCGTTTCAGACGCGCGAAATCTGTATGAAAGCAATTAA
The DNA here is from genome assembly GCA_041675205.1 of Patescibacteria group bacterium. NCBI lineage: Bacteria > Patescibacteria group bacterium. The sequence goes on from JBAYUF010000006.1 coordinate 26,477, forward strand.
GAATGACCCCAAATCGATCAAATGGGTTAACGATCAGACTCCCGAAATTTGCGAAACGGCCATTCAATCCGCCGGACTGTATGGGGAAGACGGGGTGCGCGAGGTGCTAGCATCCATCAGAATTCATACATTGGAGGTTTGTATTAATGGTGTGCACCAAATGGAGAATGTACTTGAGTATCTTCGAAATCAACAACCAGAAGTATGCCTCGCCGCAATTAAGTACTCATCAAGAATGAATGTCGGACGTACCTTGTCAGATGTTCGAGAACAGACCTTGGAAGTGTGCATCTCTGCGTATCGAAAAGAACGAGATTCTTATCGGTCGATTCGAGACAATGTGATGCGCCGACGTGTGGCGCGCCTGATTCTCGCATCTGATGCATTGATCCCACTACACAGTGCTTGTCTTTCGACGTCCCTGCTAACAGAAGTGTGTGAAATCCTGCAAGTGGCGAAATTTGCGCTGATGATATGGTCGAACACTCAGCTGCTGACGCCGGTGCACATGTGGGCCCTAGCGGCGAAGGTGAAGCACGCCAAATAGGGCCATCCATCCCTGTTTGTTTTTCGATGGCACACTACTTCCCCAGATTGGATGGCCTAACTTTAGCCCAAATTGAATGGCCTAACTTCTTAGCATCTTGTTTAATGTCACGCGAGCTGTTGCTGTTGTTAGAACAAAACGTCGCAGACTGGGGGATCGAGACCAATCAAGTGCGCGACGCTATGCGTAACGTCCCGGATTGTGAATGGACTGAAGCAGTTGTATTCAGGGTCATCGGATGGTTGGAAAGATACAGACGAACGCCCGTGGCAGAAGAACACAATGCTATCTTGTTCGAATGCATACCAGAAAGATGCAAAACACATGATGTGTGGGTGGAGATGTCTGTCAATTATCCGCCGTACCTGAAACGGGTGCCGCCGAAGATCGCGACACAAGAGTTCTACGAGGACGTCATGCGCCGGAACCCCATGATAATAGGTGAGGTGCCGCGGCACAATCGCACACCTAACTTATGTCGAATCGCAATCGGCAATTCCGAATACACGAGCGTGCCGCTGCTCAAGTATATTCCTTATGAGTCTCAAACCGAGGAATTAATATTGGAGACAATCAATGTGCATGGTGGAAATGAGTTAGTGTGGGCGGCCTTCCAGACGCGAACTATATGCATGAGAGCGGTTGAAACACACCCGACCTCAATCGTTTGGGTCAACGATCAGACGTTCGACATTTGTGAAAGAGCAATTCAGGTCGCAGCGGGCAGAGAAAATTATTACGAAATACAGGGCGAGGTGGTTGAATTGATCAGAAAACACACGCCTGAAATTTGTGCAATGGTTGTGCGGGAAATGTATTGGGGATTAGGTTGCCTTCGAATTCAATCACGAGAATTATGTCTCGAGGCGATACAACGCTTGAATGACCACGATATAGGGCAGATACTGGTTGATATTCGCGAACAAACACTGGAAATATGTCTGGCCGCGTATAGAAGGCAACGACGTTCATATGCCTCAGTTCGTGACGCTGTTATGTGTCGTAATATGGTGCGACTGGTCTTGACAATTGAAGCACTGATTCCTCTACACAATGTTGGCCTTTCAACATCTCTATTGACAGAAGTGTGTGAGCAGTTAATGCCTGACAAGTTTCCGCCGGCGCTGACGAGAAACCCCCAGTTATTGACGCCGGTGCAAATGTGGGCCCTCGCTGCGAAGGTAAAGCACGCCCAGTAGGGCTTTTGTGACAAGGTGAAACACACTCCGTGAACCGTGTCAAATTTTTCGAACAACGTGAGCTAATAAGTGTGCAAAATTGAACAAGATATACTCGTTCACATGCCAGCCCAAATGAGTGCGCAAACATTGCTAACAATGATCAAACGCGGCGATACGACTGAATTGATTCATGATGGTATGCGGGACCTTCCGGAGAATGAATGGACGGAAAACATTATTATGTGGATTATCAACGCATTGCCATCGCTTGATCGTTATAACGTTTTGTTCGATTGTATTCCGGAGCATTGCAAAACATACAAAATTTGTGAAGTCGTATCATCCATTTGTCCAAAAATGTTGAAACGAGTACCGTCGACTATTGCAACCCAAGCATTCTATGAAGATGTTGTGAAACGAATCTTCATGGCAATATGTGAGATACCTCGCCAATATCGCACGACTAAATTATGTGAGAAAGTGATCTACGGCGGGCATCTCGGTCAGGATATGCTGCAATATGTGCCCCACGAATCTCAAACGGAGAAACTGATTTTGGCCGCCATCGCCGCCTCAGGTATGGGACATGTGTTAAAGTCGGCGGCATTTCAAACGAGAAATATTTGCATCGAGGCCGTAAAAATGACACCAACATCTATTAGGTGGGTTGATCACCAATCATTCGAAATCTGCGAACTGGCTCTTAGGCTTTCTGCGAGATGCGTAGAAACAACGCGCGCCGTGATTGTATCAATCAGACATCACACGTTAGAAGTGTGCAAAACTTTCCTGGAATATATGCCAAATGAATTCTCCTATCTTCGAAACCATTCGCGAGGTGTGTGTTTATATGCGATTCAAAAATCATTTGTATTAAATGTGCCAATGATTCTGGCAGATATTCAAGAACAAAACTTAACCATATGCGTTGCTGCATATAAAAGACGACGGGATTCGTATTTATCGATCCGTGACAATGTTATGTGTAGTAATCTTGTACGACTAATCTTGGCAACCGAAGCACTGATTCCACTACACGATGTTGGTCTTTCAACATCGCTACTGACAGAAGTATGTGAGCGGTTGATGCCTGACAAGTTTCCGCCGGCGCTGACGAGAAACCCCCAGTTATTGACGCCGGTGCAAATGTGGGCCCTCGCCGCGAAGGTAAAGCACGCCGTGTAGACCGTTGCCATATTTTTCGATTCGCAAAATTGAACGTCGACACGACATACTCAAATGTGGCGCATTCCGTCTTTTGAAACGGTTAATAGCGATGCCGGATCGATATACCTACATGCGAAATATTTACCGGAGAACGAATGGACAGAAGAACTCGCTCTCGAGTTGATTGAACGGGTGACAGAATCGTATCTAGATCTTTTAATCGACAGCATACCAACTAGCTGTAAAACATACAAAGTTTGACAGGCCATATCTATCAACTCTCCTAAATTGATGGATCAAGTACCTGCGAATGACGCAACGCAAATCTTCTATGAAGATGTTGTGCGCCAAAACAGCTTGGCTTTCTTCGAAGTGCCATGCCAATATCGCACAGCTACAGTGTGTATGATGGCGATCAACAATTCTGGAATGTCGTTTGGATCTGTTCTATGCGACATTCCCTACGAAATTCAAACGGAGAAAATGATATTGGCCGCGATCGATGTGCATGAAGGACCAGATGCGTTAGAAGGAGCGGCGTTTCAAACACGAGACATCTGCATTGCCGCGATAGAAAAAAATCCACAGGATATCCTGTGGATAGATGACCAAACACCTGACATTTGTGAAATGGCGATTCGAATTTCCAAAAAGAAAGGAATCGGAGTGCGTTATGTTGTAGAGTCGATTAGAATTCACACGCCGGAATTGTGTATGTTCGTAGCTCGCAATATACCTACGGCGATAAACTTACTTCGAACTCAACAGCGAGAAGTCTGCCTTGAGGCTATTCGGAGCGCACATATAGAAGATGTTAAGTGGGTGCTATCGGAGGTTCGCGAGCAATTTCTGGAAGTGAGCTTGGCTGCTTACCGGAGATCGCGACCATCATATCAATCAATTCGCGACGCGAAATTACGTCGATGCGTGGTGCGATTGATTCTGGCAGAAGAGATATTTATTCCATTACGGGACACCAATCTGTCGACATCGCTGCTGACTGAAGTTGCTGATTGTCTGATGGAAGATAAATTTCCACCAATGTTGTGGAAAAACCCGCAAGTATTGACACCAACACAAATGTGGGCCCTCGCTGCGAAGGTGAAACATACTAAATAGCGTGCGTTGCCATAATTTTTCAAATCAGATATGTCACAAAATTGAACAAAGTTTCACCCACAAACCAATGGCGGATATTGTGTTGCTAATACAGACATTCATAGACACGGGTCGGTCCGACCTAATATGCGAAAGTCTGAAAATTGTTTCAAAGCATGACTGGACAGAACTGATGATTCGCCAAATGATCGAACGGCTGCCGGAATCATATTATCGGCATTTGTTTAATTGTGTGCCAAATCATCTCAAAACAAGCAATATTTGGCTGGCCGCGTGCACTAAATACCCGGGATTTATGTCCCAAGTGCCGGCTAATGTCGCAACCCAATCATTCTACGAGAACGTTGTAGACAAACACTCCTTGGCGATACGACATGTACCACGCCAATATCGTACAACTAAACTCTGTTTGACCGCTATCAACGCCACTGGCGGAGATTACTGGGGTCCATTCATGTTAGAATACGTGCCTTATGAATCTCAAACAGAAGAGATGATAATAGCCTCTATCAAAATTCATGGTGGGCACGAATTGGCGTCAGCGGCGTTCCAAACGCGAGATATCTGCATGGCCGCTGTTGCATCTGGGCCGATAGCCATCAAATGGGTCAATGATCAGACATTCGATATTTGTGATATGGCCATTCGTCACGTAGCAAATAGAGGAGACATACGCGATGTGGTGTTGTCAATCAGAAACCACACCGCGGAAATTTGTATCAGGGTTTTGCATATCGATCCCATGGCGCTGGTGTATTTGCGAAACCATTCGCGAGAGGTGTGTCTCGAGGCAATTCGAATCGCAGATGTATCAGAGGTGTCTCAGATTCTGGATACCATGCGAGAACATTCCTTGGAAGTATGCATTGCGACATATCGAAAATCGCGTCTATCTTATCTGACAATTCGCGATGTTGGTCTGCGTCAACGCATGATACGATTGATCATTGCAAATGATATATTGATTCCTTTACGCGGTGTCAATCTTTCGACAGCACTGCTTACGGAGTTGTGCGGGTGCCTGATGGATCACAAATTTCCGTCGCTGATGTTTGTGAATCCCCAGTTACTGACGCCGATGCAGCTGTGGGCGCTCGTGGCAAAAGTGAAACATTTCGAATGACGCGTCAGAATTTTTTGGTCATCGTGACCGGTGTCATAATTTTTGAACATCACGACCGAGCAACGAGCAAAATTGAATAAAGTGTCATCTAGTATATCTCAGCTCGCCTAAATGTCGCATATTCCATCATTCGTGAAATCTCTCATAAACAGTGGTGATTCCGAATTGACAATCACTGGGCTGAAAAACATTTCGGAGAGCGAATGGACAGAAGATATGGTTCTCGAATTGCTCCCACTACTGCCGCAAAGGTTCTATGAAACGTTGTTCGATTGTGTTCCGGAACATTGCATAACATCCAATGTCTGGCAAACTGTTTATTTAATCCACCCGGAACTAGTGCCAACAGCCATTACGACTCAAGGATTTTACGAAGATGCTGTGCGGCGCAATCGAAATACGTTGTGTAAAATTCCTCGGCGGAATCGCACTACCAAACTATGCTTGATAGCAATTAACAACACCGAACGCGAGGACTGTTCTTTGCTACATATTGTGCCATATGAGTCTCAAACTGAGGAAATGATATTGACCTCTATCATGATTAATTGTGGAAATGTGTTGGCCGCCGCGGCTTTCCAGACTCCGCGCATCTGTATGTTGGCGGTCGAATACGAGCCGACGTCCATCATGTTGGTCAATGATCAAACGTTTGCCGTTTGTGAAAAGGCTATTCAAGTAGCCGCGCAGAGGGGTGAAAATTATGTCATGCGCGATGTGATTTCATCCATCAGAGAACATACGGTGGAGATCTGTATCATAATATTGCGATACTGTGGGTCAGTGGTACTGGAATCCCTTCGAAATCATCAGCGAGAAGTGTGTCTGGAGGCCATCCGGCTCGCGACTCGATCAGAGGTGGTGATAGTTCTGAGAGACATTCGCACGCAAACTCTGGAGGTATGTCTCGCCGCGTATCGAAAGGACCAAAATTCATATCAGGTGGTTCGAGACATTGTTATACGGAGGCGCCTCTTACGAATGGTTTTGGTGAACATGCTGATTCCACTGCGCGGTGCCGATCTTTCCACGGCATTGCTCACAGAGGTGTGTGAGTGTCTGCTGATCGAGAAATTTCCGCCAATGATTTGGGAAAATCCACAATTATTGACGCCGACGCAATTGTGGAAACTCGCGGCAAAGGTGAAGCACGCCAATTAGTTGTACGATATACTATATGATTTTTTGCCACCGACGATGTGTGAATTTGAATAAGATTTTGTAAAGGAACAAATGACACAATATCCGCCAATAGCCAAGACCCTCGAGATTATCCAAGCGTGCCAATCCGGCTCGTTGAAAACTGTCCCAGATTGTGACTGGACAGAGGAAATTGTTCTCGATGTGATTCCTCTCTTGGTAGAAGCTTATTATGATGTCCTATTTGATCATATTCCGGAACGTTGCAAAACATATAAAGTTTGGTGTCGAATTTCGGCTATTTATCGAAAAATTCTGGAACATTCACGAGTGCCGACAGAAATCGCAACGCAGTCGTTCTACGAGGATGTCATGCGCCAAAATTGCATGGTGTTATCCGTAATACCGCGAAGATACCGCACAACCAATCTATGTATGATCGCGGCCAACAATGACGATTTAAAATCCTCTGATTATTTCTCCGGCAGCGTGCTCGAGCATGTACCCCATGAATCCCAGACGGAGGAAATGATATTGTCCGTCATCGGCAAACATGGTGGGTTTGAGCTGCAATATGCGGCATTCCAAACGCCGGCCATTTGCATCGCCGCGGTAGAAACTGAACCGATTATGATTGCAATCGTCATTGACCAAACGTTCGCCGTTTGTGAAGCGGCCATTCGAGCTGCTGAAAATTTACAAGAGGTATTGATCTCGATCAGAAATCAAACGCCTGAACTTTGCATAATGGCCATTAATTCAGTTGGTAACGGTTATACGCACGACGAATTGCGAGATATAGTATTTGCCATAAGAAATCATACATTAGAAGTTTGTATCAGCATAGTGCGTTACAGACCACATATGTTGGCGTTTCTTCAAAATCATCACCAAGAAATATGTCTTGAGGTAATTGATCGCATTCACCCATCGGAAGTAACACATATTCTGATTGATATTCGAGAACGAACATTAGCTGTATGTATTGCCGCTTATAAGAAAGATCAGAATTCTTTCCAGGCGATTCGGGACCCTGGGATGCGACGACAAGTGGTACGACAGGTTCTATCAAACATGCTGATTTCACTACGCGGCGCCAATCTTTCGACATCACTGCTTACGGAAGTGTGCGAGTGCATGTTGGACAAGAATTGGCCTTCGATGATGTGGATGAACCCACAAATATTGTCGCCGACGCAACTGTGGGCTCTCGCGGCAAAGGTGAAGCATTTCGAGTGATTATCGCGTCATCGGTTTTTTAAACTTCATGCGGTCCGCAAACCATATGTACGAAGTAATCGCGGCTCGAATTGAATTCGAGCCGTTACAAAATTGAAAGAACGTTAAGAGAGTCGATAACATAAGTTTAAAAGGCTCGAAGACCTCGGTAACAAACATACATGACGTATGTTCTACTTGTGCTGAAATCATTTATAGACACAGGACAGCCCGATGTAATACGCAATGGGTTGATAAGTGTCCCAAAGGCCGACTGGACAGAAAACATGATTCGCGAAACGCTATTCATATTGCCGCGAGCATATCATGGTAACTTGGTTGACTGTATACCCGAACAATTAAAAACATACAAGGTATGGGTGTATCTTTGTAGCCAATCTCCGGCGGAATTTGTGAGACTCGCACCTACCAATGTCGCGACTCAAACATTCTACGAAGATGTCGTCAGCCATAATCCCACAGCATTGTGTTGGGTGCCGATGCAATATCGCACAACTAAATTGTGTATGATCTCGGTCTACGATGTTAGATTTCAGGACGACATACCTGTGCTGAGCCAGGTTCCCTATGAATCTCAAACAGAAGAACTTATATTGGCCGCCGTCGCGAAACCGGGTGGATACGAATTGACATCGGCAGCGTTTCAAACAACGAAGATTTGCGTGGCAGCGGTTGAAGTTTGTCCAACTTCCATCAAGTGGGTTAATGATCAAACATATGCAGTCTGTGTCTCAGCTATTCGTGTCGCCTCTGGTAATGCCGGTTTATATGGCATTCGAGATGTGGTGTTGTTAATAAGAAACCACACACCGGAAATTTGTTTCGCTGTGTTGGGCTTTAACCCGCGCGCATTTGTATTTCTACGGAATCACTCACATGATGTGTGTATCAAGGCCCTACGTTTAGTAGGCACATCAGACGTGTCGAGTATTCTGAATGATATTCGTGAACAAACACTGGAATTGTGCATGTTTGCATACCGAAGATCACGAAATTCATATCGATCAATTCATGACACTGTTCTGCGTCAACGCATGATACGATTAATCATTGCAAATGATATACTGATCCCTCTACATATTATTGATCTCTCTACGTCTCTACTGACATATGTGTGTACGAGTCTGATGCGCCACAAATTTCGACTAATGGCGAGGGACAATCCACAGTTACTGGCACCGACGCAACTGTGGGCTCTCGCGGCGAAGGTGAAGCACTTCGTCTAGTGAGGTCGATTATTTTTAGTTTCTTGTATGTTTGTATCGAGTAAAATTGAAATCCGCATGATCAATCATTACGTGTCGAGTCACCGATGGCTAATTTCTGGGAAAATACCTCAATTTCAAGATGGGCATTGGGTAAAGAACCTAAAATGTCTACGGCGGCTGCGAAAGAATTGTTTCGCGAAATTCCCTCAAATGTCTGGACGATGGAACGAATTATAGATCTCGTCTGGTTTGTCTCATGGGGGTTTCGCGATGAGAAATTTGTTCTGATAATGGAATATATTCCTCCCGAACTTCGGACAAAAGAACTGTGGTTAGCCGTAGTTGCCAAGAAATCTAGCTGGATCGAATTTGTTCCAGTCGAGATGCTTACCGAGTCATTTATTATCGAAGCAGTACGATTAACAAAAAGTCGATGCTTGAAATACGTTCCCGACAGCCTAAAAGCATACAACGTGTGTTGCGCAGCAATTAAATTCGCCAGGGACAAAATAACATTAGACATGGATGTGATGTCTGAGATACCGCCAATACATCAAACCGTTGATTTGATAATGTTAGCCATGGATAGCGCCCTGTGGGCGGGTCGCTGGAATTTAGAATCGATTGTAAATCAAACCACGGAGATTTGTGTGGCTATTGTAAAAAGGATGCCTACTGAAATTAAGCATTTGCGCGAGCAGCCCAGAGAGGCCTGTTTAATAGCTCTTGCAGACGGCGGACCGGAGATACTGGATGTTATACGAGAACAAACAGAGGAACTGTGTCTGATCGCAGTTGGAAAAACAAATTCCGACGGTCCCGCATCGTTGCGATGCGTTCGCGACCAAACCGAAAAAATATGCTTGGCCGCGCTGAGGGCGTGCACCACGGATTATCGGCGTTTGGCAGCCGCGTTGCGTAATATTCGGTCCCAAACGCCTCTCATTTGTCTCACTGCGTATAGTTTAGATAACATTGCATACGTGATCAGAGTAATCGGCGATACGTTGCTCGTTGTGCGTATGCCACCCGGGTTGTGTTGTATTTGCGTGGGGCCAATCTGTCAACTAATCTGTTGGTTGCTGCGTGCGAGCAGCTGGCACCTGCCTTCTTTCCACGTACGTGGACATGGGCTTTCCCGCTGTCGTCAACGCAACTGTGGGCGATCGTGACCTACTCCAGATTGTTCGTCGGCTGATGCGGCATCTTTTTCATGCACTGTGACAAAAATGAAGCACGCTAACCTAACATATCAATTACGTAGCCGAGGTCTTCGAGCCTCTTAACAATGGCGGATTTCTGGATCAACTCGCCGGTGCAACATTGGGCATTGGGGCGAAAGCCTGTCTTGTCGGCAGCGGCCGTGAAACAAATGTTTAATGCCATCCCAGCCAGCACGTGGACAGAAGTTCGGATCAATACTCTCATCGGTTACATTGCCAGAGATCCATGCACTGAGATGCAAGACAAGAATTTCCGACTGATAATGTTACACATACCCGTCATTCTGCGAACAGAAAAACTGTGGCTGAATGCTATTGCCCAGAATGTTCGCTGGATCGATTTGGTCCCCAACATGCTACTTGTCGAAGAATTTCTCGTCAAAGTGATGCGATTGACAAAAGGTTGTGGTTTGGATCACATACCTGATAGTCTGAAATCATATGGGGTATGCTGTGCAGCAATCAAACATGCTATATTTCCGAGCACCGCCTTCAGTCGCTATAATCCTTTGAGAGCGGTACCTCAATTGCATCAGACCACTGAACTGTTATTGCTGGCTATGGATGCTCCCAACTGGTCGTACCGGCATTTCGACGTGATCGAAAATCAAACAACGGAAATGTGTGTGGCCATTGTAACAAAGAACCCAAAGGCAATATCGTATCTTCGAGAACAATCCAGAGAAGCTTGTCTGGTTGCACTATCTACACCATACGGCTCACATCGAATATATGATATTCGCGAACAAACAGATGAATTGTGTTTAGCGGCGTTGACCGCCGCAGCACTACATCGCACTGGAATAGATGAAGTACTTGTCAACATACGCAATCACACGCCTGACATTTGTTACGCGGCATACACGTTGGACAACACTGTCTTTGACCGAATACGAGGTAAACGAAATCAACAGTATGTCGCCCGATGTGCGTATGCTGAGCTCATCGTGCTGCCCTTGCGAGATGTAAACTTGTCAACCAATTTGTTGGTCGCCGTGTGTGAACTGCTGACGCCCGCCCTGTTTCTGAATGTGAAGCCGTGGGCGCCTCCGTTGTCTCCTTTACAGATATGGGTCATCGTGACCCATTCCAGACTGTTCGCCGGATGACGGGCGCGTTAGTACCCACGGCGCCTTGATTTTCTGTCAGAGCGGGATTTCATCATCTCATCGCGATTGATTTGCATCAGTTCGTGATCCACCGGCGATTCCAGGTCGGTTTCATACTTGTTCTGATGAGAATCAGCAACCATCTCGGCCGTGGGGAAGACGAGACAGGTCAGGCGGTGTCGAGGATAGAACTGGAAGTACTCGTCGATCGTGAATAGCGACCAGCTGCGCACTGCTTCGTGGGCGGCGACGACGTCGTGTACGAGGTTGGCCAGCGCGAGCCGCACGTTCTTCGCCGCGTGGACCGACTTGTAGCCGGTGTACGATAGCGAGACGACCATCGCGCCGTGGCGGGAGATGACGACGTCGCCGGCGAACCGCATGTTGGCCGACAGCCGGATGGAGCTCGCCAGATCGATAGACGACGGAAATGTCGTGCTGCGAGGGTGATTCGGGTGCGTGTGAAATAGATAAAGGGCGGGTCGGTTCTCGTACTTGGCGACGATCTTCTCGGGGATGCCCGCGTTGTAGTTCTCGTTGGGGCCCTCGTCGTCGCCCTCGCCGATGCCCGTCGGCGAGGCCTCGAACGCCGCGATGCGCAACGTCCGGCCGTCGGGGTCGAGGTTGATGACGCCGATGTACTCGCGGTCGTGGTCCAGGTACGGTCTGATCTCGGCGAGCACCGCCGTCCAGTCCTGCTTCGGGCTCGTCATCACGTCGGCGCGCAGGCGCGAGTACTCGGCGAAGGCGCCCAGGTCCTTGTACATCTCGGCCCAGGTCGCGTACTGCGTCCAGGGCTTCTTCGGCGCCGGGGGCCCTCGCGCCCCGCCGGTAGCTACAGCGTCATGTGTGGCTACATCGTCATGTGTGGCCGCGCCCTCGTAGCGCGTGCGATCGAGCGGGTGGCGCGGCGCCTCTTCGGGGTCAAGCTCCCGCGTGCGGCGCTCGAGGGCCGTCTCGAAGGGCAGGGGGGCCGGGTGCCCCTCAAGTTGCGACGCGCCCCCGAGCGCCGACGCGCCCTCAAGTTGCGACGCCGTGTTGCCGAGCGCCGAGCCGTCCCCGCGCGCAAGAGCCAGAGCGGCGACGGTCGCGGGCCGCCACGCCACAACGAGCGCCGCCAGCAGAAGAAGGATAATGACCAGCAACAGAACGTACGCCGACGCCGCCATCCCCGTCTTTTCTATATCGGCGGGAACACTCACCGCCGAGCGGGGCAAAATACGATCAGAGGGCCGCCGTCAAGGATCGTAGCCGGCCTCGAGTTTTCAAACAACATATCGCATATATACCCCATTAATCCTAATTCATTGAAAATTGACATTTCGCGGGACGATTACCATGGTGGCCAGTGAGCGAACCCCGCGCCAACTTCTCTTTGACGGCAGTGTCGGAGCCCGATCTCTTCAATCATGAGTTGCCGTTGCTATTCGCCTTTATGCACCCGTGATTAATCCCTGGCTGGCAGTCCTTGCTAGCTAAATAACGCGCCACAATGTTTAATCGATTTTAAATCAAGAATACGATATATAATATCATATGACAAATTTGAATGGCCATCAACCAAGAATAATGACGCATCGAGACTATGATCCCAGCTCAATTGAGCCAGAACGTTTGGCAACATTGCCATACAATGAATGGGATGTAAATCTTGCCGAACTGGCCATGTCACATGACGTTGTGCTGTTCAAATATATCCCAGACAGATTCAAGACTATTAAGTTGTGCTGTCAAGCAATTGCCGGTTTGCCATGTCTGTTGAAGTTTGTTCCCGATAATATTAGGAATGGCAGGGAACTGTGGATCAGAGTGATCAGAAGTCACGCAGAGAACGTTTTCGACCTGATTCCTATGCAGTTGCGAACGGCAGCATTATGTATGGAGGCATTGAAGGCTGACGGGACCAGTAGTCTTAATAATGTGTACAGCTACGCATGGGCGATTCGCCTACTCAATTATTTACCTGATGAAGAGATTACAGACGAGCTTCGCATGCGACTACTGAGACTTAACGGGTTTCATATCAGATACTTGAGATCACAGACAGAAAAAACGTGTTTAGCCGCGATTAGCGAACGAGTTGGTGAATTCATATATGTTCGGAATAAAACACCCGCTATATGTGAACTAGCGTTGACAAAAGATGGCATGTTTATACAATACGTCACAGAACAAACAGATCATTTGTGTAAACTGGCCATCGATCAAAATCCTCTGTGTTTGAAATTCTTGACACACCAAGCATGCGAATATTGTGTAATGGCCTTTACGAAAGCGAAGCAACGTTACGCGAACGACCACAACAGTGCGATAACTTTCTACTTAGAGGACAAGATGGATGGAATACGGATACAGACCAGGGAAATTTGTCTCGATGTTTACAATGTCAACCGCCTAGTATTTCAGGGTATTCGCGCTGTCGAACACCAACGGTTTGTCGCCCGTGCGACATTCGCCGCCATGGCGCTGACCCTGAAGTCTGTTCGGCTGTCGACGAACTTGCTCGTCGAGATTCTTGACCCATTGTCGCCGGTACTGTTTCCGCGGCTCAACTCGATCAGCAATCCGCTGTCGCCGACGCAAATGTGGTCGATTGTCGCCATGATCAATCTCTTGTGATATGCCTCTTGTGATATGCCTCTTGTGATATGCCTCTTGTGATATGCCTCTAGTGATATGCCTCTTGTGATAGGCCTCTTGTGATAAGTCTCATTTTTGGGATTTTGTAATTATGGTTATTTTACGGCGATTTTAACACTCAACTCTTAAATGAGGCCGTTTTACCATGAATTTACAGTTCTTAAAATGAAGAGAAAAGTAATGACTGAATAGAATGTCGACTAGATTGTCTGTCCTGTGCGAAAACATCTGTAAAGGATTTGCAGATGTGCGTGATCTGGAATCAGCTCCCGAAAACGAGTGGACGAATGAATTGGCAGCGCGAATGTGCGATAGCATTTCGTATAGCGTTCGCTACATGCCCAAATTCGTATTATCCCCGGAGATATGTAGAACGGCTGTTTACAGAGATTCTAAAATGTTTGAATTCATTCCAAATGAATTCAGAACATATGGAATTTACAAACATGCTCTTAGAACACTAAAATCAAATATTAAACATGTGCCGGTCGAGATGTTGACCGCAGAATTCTGTGAAGATATATTTGGAAGAGACTTAGCGTTCTCGACGAGCCTAGAATTTGCATCTCGTATGCCCCAGACAGAATTGATGAAACTGATGCCTATCTTGATAAACAAGTACAGAAAAGATATTCTATGTACTCTGACTGTACAACCCAAAGAAATATGCCTGTTATCCTATCAGTTAGCACGATGGTCATACCCGAGCATTCGTTCTGATAAACGTCGCCGATTTGTTGTTCGAGTTGCCATGTCGGATATTGTCGTGGCGATGCGGGCTGCTGGCCTGTCGACTAATCTGCTGGTCGAGATGTTCGAACAAATGGGTACTGCTCTGTACCCCACGCCGAACCGCAGCGGCTGCCCGCTGTCCCCGGTGCAGATTTGGTCGATTGTCGCCGCGGCCAATCATTACGATACCGAGGTCTTCGAGCCTCATAATCACGATACCGAGGTCTTCGAGCCTCATAATCACGATACCGAGGTCTTCTAGCCTCATAATCATTACGATACCGAGGTCTTCGAGCCTCATAACCACGCATGACCTACTACTTGTTAGTTCGCGGCCAGATGGGTCGTTTTGTTATTTTCAGACCATGCGTGTCGCATGATCAAAATTGAACTAACCGATTATGTTTTAAAATGTCGATCAGCCTGGCTGATCTTTGCGATCAGATCTGTAATGGAGTTAGATCCGTCGATAGTTTATCTGTCTCATCGTTCGATGCGAATGAGTGGACATCAGAGCTGGCCACGCGATTGATAGCCAACTGTGCGGAAAGTATTGTGCATGTTCCAGAACGTTTGATGACAATGGACATGTGGCGAATAGCCGTTAGCACAAAACCACGATTGCTGCAATATACTCCAGACAAATTCAAGTCCCATGAAGTTTGTATTAGCGCGCTAAGGGTACTCGCCGGCTGCATACGATGGGTGCCGCCCGAAATGTTAACGGCAAGTTTCTGTATTAATGCGCTCGCGGGATACTCTGTAATACTCGCACCGGTCATGCAGTATATTCCCGAGACGGAATTGAAAGTCCTGCTACCTTTCTTGACGCAAAAATGTACGCACATTCTTTCTGAATTGCGTAAACAGCCTAAAGAAATATGTCTAGAACTCTATCAGCGTTCAAAATGGGAGTATCGACATATTCGTTCTGATAAACATCGTCGATTTGTTGTTCGCGTGGCTATGACGGATCTAGTTGTAACGATACGGGCTGCCGGCCTATCAACTAATCTGCTGGTTGAGATGTTCGAACAAATGGGTTCTGCTCTGTATCCCACGCTGAACCTCGGCGGCTGCCCGTTGACCCCGATGCAAATTTGGTCGATTGTAGCCGCGGCCAATCATACATAATTTTAATACTGATCGTATTTTGGTTATTTACGACGATTTTGATACTCTTAAAATGAATAAAACATATTTGAGAGATGAATGACGACCAGCCTATTGGATCTGTGTGAGCAAATATGCTATGGGCGGGAACATATTCCCAAATTAGCGAATGTGCCAAAAAATGAGTGGACGGAGTTGATAGCCGAGATATTGATTGACAGATACCCGGTATGTGTTCATTACATACCCAATCACGTATTAACTGAGTGGATGTGTAAGATGACTGTGCTTCGTTCACCTGGATTATTTCAAAACATTCCTATTAAATTCAAAACACATGAGATTTGCAAACTCGCAATCAAATTACAGAGCGACAACATTTACTGGGTGCCGGACGAAATGTTGACTGTAGAATTCTGTGTGGAACTGATTAAGGACAGTTTCCCCAATATGTACGAATATACTATACAATCGATTATTGAAAAGATTCCTGCAGCCAGATTGAATGTTCTTGCGCCCCTCCTGATACGGAAGTGCCACATCAATATTCTGTGGGACTTGAAAATACAGACTAGAGATCTGTGTTTGATATGCTATCGACAATCACGACGGTCGTATCATATCATTGAGTCCAGTCAGCATCGTCGATTCGTTGTTCGCGCGGTCATAACAGATATTGTCGGGGCTTTACGACCCACCGGCCTGTCGACTAATCTGCTGGTTGAGATTCTGGAGCAGATGAGTAACAATCTTTATCCCTCGATGGGCGAGTGCAAAGGTCCGTTGTCCCCGACGCAGCTTTGGTCGATTGTCGCATTGGTCAAGCACATGTGAAGTTATGCATTTTTTAGGCGTAACGATTACGAATGGTCTCGATGACAGACCTCAGCATCATAAAGATTACGGTACACATTTGAACCATAACTATATAGCTATATTCTTATAAGCTTACGGAGTTTGAGAATTCGTTGCTACGTTATCTAACGATGATTAAATGGATTGACGAATTTGTGGAAGAGAGTTTCTCTGGAACCAGTCTAGACATATATTGTGAAACCAATAATCCGTGGATTAGTACAGATTGTTTGGCGGGTGTGCCAGATGCAGAATGGAATGTGGATAATGTGAATAGAGCACTAACGATAAATTACAATGTGTTACGGTATGTACCAGAACGATTGAAAACACAAATAATGTGTCAACGGGCATTTGATGCAAAATTTGATTTGATAACACACGTGCCGAAAAAATACATCACCAAAAGCATGTGCATATCGATTCTCAAGAATGGAAGTCTGTCACTATTCACACACATACCCCTTTGGTTAAAAACCGCCGACATATGGTTCGAGTCTCGAACAGTATTTGTCCATATGTTGCAAGGATTACCGTATTCGATATTCACTGATGAGTTCTGTATTCGACTGGCTAGACATCATGGAGACCATCGCCTTTTACAGTATTTACCTCGACAACCACCAACTGCATGTGAGAAAATCATTGAACGACACCCAAACGCATTGGAATATGTTTGGGACAAAACACCGGAATTGTGTTTGATGGCCGTTATCATGGCTCCGGAAACCATACGATTTCTCTCGAAGAAACAACAAACAGATGAATTATGTCAGTTGGCAATTGACAGAGCTCCACACAATTTACGTTTCGTGAAAAACCAAACGCGAAAATTATGTGCGTCGGCCGTCAAAAAATCCGCGCTCTCGACGGTACAGGACAAATCGGACAGCACCGCGGTAATGCATATGATAAGGGTTCAGACGCGAGAGACGTGCCTGGCCTGTTATGAAGTCAACAGAAATGTATTTCAGGGTATTCGAAATGACTCCCATCGTCGATTCGTTGCGCGACATGTCTCTGTTGATTTCGTGTTGGCGCTGCGCGAGGCCGGACTGTCGACGCACTTGCTGGTCAATGTGCTCGAACAGATGGAGTCTGATCTGTACCCCACGCTGAACTATAACAGCAATTCATTGTCTCCGACGCAGCTTTGGTCGATTGTCGCCTTGGCCAATCATGCATAACATCAATTGCACCTATTTTCTAGAAATCAAATACTTGATGCGGCGCGCAAACTATATGTGCTGTACCAATGATCGGCCATTTCTTTCTGGTAACATACTACACATGACATCCCCCCCAATTTGAATATGCGGTTTTGGAGCCAATATCAACAATGTCGAGTGAACCCAATCAACAAAACGAAGAAGTTGCCCAATCATTGCTGGACATCTACTGCGCTAACAATAATCCGGCGGTGAGAGTTGATTGTTTGAGGCCCGTACCGGACAGTGAATGGAATGAGAATAACGCCAGAGATGCTATGATTATCAATGTTGAAGTATTTCAATTCGTACCAGATCGATTAAAAACACAAGAAATGTGTCAATTGGCAGTTAATGCCAGTGGATATCTAATAAATTATGTACCAGAGCAATACTTCACTAATGATATGTGTATAAAAATTATTAAATACGGTCGTATACCAGAATACATGAGATTCCCGCGGCATTTGAGAACAGGAGCGATATGGCTCGAATCTCGAACGGCAAACGTGGAAGCATTAGCATGTCTACCACTTTCTGAGTTTACTGACGATTTCTGCATTCAAGTAGCGAAACAGTATTATCATGCAGGTCATGCTCTAAAATATTTACAGCGACAACCTATTGAAGCATGTGCGATAATTCTTGGTAGACATCCCGACATGTTGATGTTTCTCCGAGACAAAACACCGGAATTGTGTCTGATATCTATAACGATATTGCCGAGAGCTTTACAATATCTTTCAAAGGAACAACAGACAGATAAATTATGTAAAGTTGCGATTAACAAAGACCCCTACAGTTTGCGATATGTGATTGATCAATCACTGGAATTATGTGAATTAGCATTCTATAAACTAAAGCTTTCTCCGCCATATGGTGGATATCCGACATTTCTTAATTTCGTAAAACGTATGGTGGATTTCATCGATTTAATGTCATCGATAACGTTGCAAACACGAGAAATATGTTTGGTAGGTTATCAAACATTCAGAGTCGTGTTTCAGGGTATTCGAAATGACTCCCATCGTCGATTCGTTGCGCGACATGTCTCTGTTGATCTCGTGTTGGCGCTGCGCGAGGCTGAACTGTCGACGCACTTGCTTGTCAATGTGCTCGAACAGATGGAGTCTGATTTGTACCCCTCGCTAAATTTCAGCGGCTGTCCATTGTCTTCGACGCAGCTTTGGTCGATTGTCGCCTTGGCCAATCATGCGAGTGACTAAAATAAATCGCTCGTATGGCTCACTTTTTCTTGTCGGCCTTCTTTAACTTTGTCGATTTTTCGGCTTCTTTGTCGATCAATTCCTGAAGTTCTTTAGAACGATTCCAACTGTGGTGCAACATTGCGTTGTCGACCCTAGACTCCTGATTCGACGCGTAAGTGTACCGCCAGTAGTCCGATGTGTACTGGGGTGTTGGATACACCAACAACTGCATCTGATATTTCGGATAGATTGCCTCATACTCTGCCATATTCCATGGCGCCCAGCTTCTCACGGACATAAGAGCCGCGCAGAAATCATGTGAGAAATGCTCGACGGCTAAATGAAAGTTTTTGGCTTCTCGTTGCTTGAGAATTAGCGGATTTGACATGCGTGCCACCATCGCGCCATATTTTGATATGACAACGTAGCCGGCAAATCTCGAGAGGGCTTCGAGATGAATTGCACCGCTAATGTCGGGAGGCGAGGGATATGGATGACCGCCATTTGGGTGCGTATGAAACACGTAAAGGGCGGGTTTATCATAGTATTTTGTCACGAGATGAATGGGAACTTCGGCACCGTAGATACCCTTATGGCTCTCGTCGGCAAATTCGCCCATGATAGTTGGAGATGCATCCATTGCTACAATTTCCAATGTTTTTCCATCTTTGCCTAAATCAATGTGGCCAATATATTCTCGGTTTTCATCCAGATGAGGGGTAAGCTTTGCGAGCACTCCGGACCAGTCTTGGTTGGGGTTGTCTCTCGTGGCCGCCCATTCCAAGGTATATTCGTTCCACGCGCCGGCATCTTCTCCAAAGCTGTCCCAGGTGTCGTGGTCTCGCCATGGCTTTTTCGCTTTTGGGGGCGAGGGGGCGCCGCCTGTCGTCATGGGCGGCGGTGCGGCTATCTCGCCAGCTTCGTCCAGGTATTGCAACATTGCGGCGTCCAGCGGTGTTAGCTTGTGGGGCTGGTGCGGGACCACCTGACGATCGTTCCCGCCCAGTTTAGGCGGCGTCTTCTCTGGGTCGATCTCTCTGGAGAGCTCCTCGATTGCGATCTCCACGGGCTGGGCCGGCGACAGGGCGAACGGCTGCGTTTCACGCCCCTCGTCCGCTGCCGTGGTTTTCCGCGCATGCATGGCGGCGAGACCCCCCAGTATCAGGGGGGCCTTGCTTCGGCTTTGGGCGATAATCAACGCCAGCAACACCAGCACGACCATCAGTACGAGCACCGTTATCGTTTTGGTGTTCATGGCCTACTATAATGAGCCGCCAGACAAAAACACCCGAGCGACGTCAAGAGCCCGGTGGCACCGCGTCAAGAGCCCGGAGGCTCCCACAGCTTGACGACGGGCATGTGCGTCGGCGCGTTCGAGGCCGTGATAGCCGCCTTCGATATGAATCCTGAGCCACTCGCGCGGCGCTGTTTCATGCGCAGACCGGCGTAGTGCGCCAGCTTTCGCGCGTGGTTGATCGCCCCCACGACGACGATGACGAGGATTGTTATCGCGACGGCGTAGGCGATGGTCGCCTTGAGAGCCGAGTTTTTGTCCGTGGCGGGAAAGTAATGCAGGATCATTTTGCTGACCGCGTCGTTCCAGGCCAGGGCGACGGTGAAGCCCAGGGCGCTGGTGGCCAGCGTCATGTAGCTGATCGTCATCGTGTCGTTCTATAACGCGCGGACGTAAAATATGGCGAGCATTGACTCGCGATCGTAAAAATACTGGGTGGGCAGTCCTTGCTGACGAGGCACTAAATTTGCATGATTTTGTCCTTGTCGGTTTGGGGCTCGGGGCAGTACGCGGCGAGGAGTGTCTCGCGGCAGTTGGCGATCCCCATGTGCTCGGCGAACGGGGGCGCGGCGTTGACCACCGCGTAACTCACGGCGTACATGCTGATCTTTCCGGGGCCCAATGTAATCGGGGCCATTTTGATGAATTTCAACTGAACGACGAATTGCTGATCGAGAGAGCCGATTTGGCACCATTTTTCATCCGGGAGAGTTGAATAGGACGGAATAGCAGTCTCAATCAAAATCTTTTCACTGGGTGTGAGATCTTTCGCTGAACGACCGACAGCGTTCGTAATTTCCGGCAACTGCTTGCTGACGTCCAGCGTCGGGGTTTCGATCGCGTCGAATGGATGCGTGCCCGGTGCGTAGCTGGCGTTGCCCATCTCGCATGTAATAACCAGTGTGCCCCGAGTCGGGGCGCGACGCGGCATTTCGTAACCACGCCGAAACGACAGCCGGCCCCCTTCGACGGTTTTCGGAGTCGCACCTGCAACTGGGATGGCCAAGATGATGGGCATCTCGTTGTCTTGCGCGACGAGGGTGATTCCGAATGCGCAGGCTTCGTAGTCCGGTTCCCATTTGACCACAGAATGATGATTCGATGACATTGACTATGTTATGTTATCAGTTCTCGCCTAACCCGCTTCAATTATTGCAGACGACTTAGCGAGTGACCGTCTTAGTGTGTGGGGACGATAAATCGCATTATTCCCACGCCCGTCAGCCTCATCGGCGCCGCGGGGGCGTCGCGGGGCACCGTGTTCGTTGTGACCGTCGCCGCGCCGCCGGCCAGCGAGGGGCCGCCTAGCGAGGGGCCGCCCAGCGAGGGGCCGCCTAGCGAGGGGCCGCCTAGCGAGGGGCCGCCCAGCGTGGGGCCGCCTAGCGTGGGGACGAAGGGGAGGCCTTTCGCCAGCGCCGCGACGAGGCCCGCCCCGATCGACGCCGGGGTTGGCGATGACGCTGCGACCTCGAACCCGACAAGGATGGCCGACGTCCCCGCGACCCGCTCGGTGGGCAGCGCCCCCGCGAAGCCGAAGGTGAGGTACGGCCCGTCCTCGTCGACGGACGCCGGCACGTAGGTGATCTCCGTGAGCGTCGTCGCCTCGTAGTACCGCGGGCGCGTGATAGCGTACCAGGCGACCAGGACAATGATCAGGGCCACAATGATTATCGCGACCAGCTGCCCCTTTTCGGATCGTTTCATTGACGTGCGAGTTATTATAGAACCCGGCGAAATACAAACCACCATACATCAAGGTCTTCCAAAAATGCAGTATGAATAGAACCACACGTCAGATATGTTGCTGGGGAATCAAAGAGGTAAAATAAATGGTTTGCTGTGCCTGCTGAGAGTTCATTTCTTCATCGGACGAATGATGCGCAAGTGGTCTCCTTTGTCGAACGCGTAGACGCCTGTGCCGACGTAGGCACCCGGCTCGGTCGCGATGCCGATGGTGTGGCCGCCGATCGCCGGCGGGATAACGCCGACCACGAGCGAGCTCAACTCGCCGAGAGACTTGGTGTAGACTTTGATGCGCGCGCCAGCCCATGCTGATTCGGAGAATTCTTTGATCTTTGTCGATCCGGCCACTGCGGCGGCCAGTCGAACGGAGCCGTCGGTCTGCACCGAGAGGCCGAGGACGTCGAGCTTGACGACGTAGTACTTGCAGTAGGCCCATGAGGCGACGAGGACGATGATCAGCAAGATCAGGGCCCCGTAGATCAGACGGCGGTGCTCGGTTGTCATTGCGCGCTTAGGCAGTCCTTGCTATACTCGCCCACCACAAAAATGTTAATTAGCAGCGTCCGCGAACCATTTGTATGGCGCCTGTCGACTAGTTTGCCAATGCCGAACTGGGTTTAAAACGGTCCGTGCGTCAAAATTCGGTGGGCTCCAGAACTCGATAATGGTTGTTTTCGTTGTGCAGCATGAGCGGGTCGGAGCCCAAGGTGTCGACTGCGGCGTGCAGGACCGCCTTACCCGCCGCGACGTTAAGCACTATAACACTGCGTTTTTTGATACTAACATACGCACAAATGGTTTCAGTGTCGGCCATTTGTCCAAGAATCGCGAAATCTGCATTGATATCCAGATCGTGCGCGTATCTCGTAGCCAGCGGTGCGATTTCGTCTTTGAGCCGCAGCGCGGCAGCAGGCGACTCCGTAGCACAGAGATAGAAACACATGTTGTAATCAATGCCATCAATGGCGGCACCCTTGTCGACTGCAAGGTACGAACAGCCCCTAATCTGAATTGCTCCCATGTCGTTGTAGCCCCAGGGGATCTCCGTTATCTCGATCCCGCCGAGAAAGGCCATATCGAGGTTAGAGCCTAGCAAAGGTTTTGGCAATGGGGTTTGAAGACTTGTCATGGGTTTGATACCATAAGCGCGTTCACAATCTGGGCTGGCCGCCAAGTTGGCCAACATTTTCAAGTATGATTCGGACATGGTTCGATTGGTTGAGTCAGCCGACTTCAGTTTTAGATGGGATAAAATAGAGTAATTGGCGTTATTTTGATCGGTCAGTGTCGATGTTCTAACGATTTTTGGGGCCGGGGAACGATGCGTTTACCATTTGTTCGGCTTTTCGATTCTCCTGAGCCATGGTTTCCATCAACTCCACAAAACGCCCCTGGTAACCCTGCGCGGCTTGAACGAGCTGCTCCATTTCATTTTCACAGTCCAGCCGTGTTTGTTCGGCGCTTGCCGGGAGGTCCCCGATCCGGTCCTCGACGAGATCCGCGATCTGTTTCGTTGCCTCGGCCACCTCGGACCGAATGTCTCCCGTAGTTGCCGCGCGAGAGGCTGCGCCACCGATCAGTTCAGCCATCCTATGCGGGCACGAGGTCGCTTATTCAACTCGGCTCCCCCCAGGGCGGCCCGTCGCGCCTCGGCGGAAATATTCAGAACGATCGCGACCACGACCAGTAGGACTATAATGATGAAGGCGAGGCGTGATGTCATCGCTGCATATAGTTAGGCGAACGTATGACCTGCGATCTTTGTCTGGCCTCCCTGGTGGCGCTCGTCCTCATTCTGGTCGTCGTTCTGTGGGCCACTTACCGTAAGGGCGGACACGGCCGCGAGCATGGTCACAGCCGCGAGACTTATCTCATCTATCCCTACCTCGACCTGGACACCCCCGGCGAGCGTGGCTCCTATTACGCCATGAGCGAACCTAGCCCGTGAGACCGCGAGCCCGTACATGAACTATGTCCGCCACTGATAGGCACGCAGTCTCGAGAGATGATGTCATACAGTGTAATGGCCGCGATTTTGGTCGTGTTGGTTCTCCTCATCGCGTGGGCCGTGTGGCGCCACGAAGCCAACGAAGGCTTCCACCGCGGTCGCCGTCACTGCCGCGGTGGCCAATGTTCGGGCCCCCACAACATCGGCCTTTACGACTACCCCTACAAGTACCCCAGCTACGAGGGACGCTCGGCCATCCGCTGGGACGGCGACCGGCGCTGCGTGGCGTACTGTGGCCAGTCGCCGTGCACGATCTGGTGTCGATGATGAGACCCGCTCGATGATGAGACCCGCTCGATGATGAGACCCGCTCGATGATGAGACCCGCTCGATGATGAGACCCGCTCGATGATGAGACCCGCTCGATGATGAGA